>CAXEUS010000234.1:0-8771 GCA_963999385.1 uncultured Candidatus Poseidoniales archaeon
AAAGTCTCGAATTTGGTTGATACCTCGAGGTAAGGTTCGGGTAGTTCCACCCCTTCCTCTATCTCTGTGCCCGGCTCGAATCCGAATTCCTCTACTCCGACTTTTCCATCGGTATAGCGCTTGTATGCTGACCCGACCAGATAGTGACGGCAGATTACCTCGAGCGGGACGAACACGTTCTCCATGTCGCGGGGGATTGCCCCTGGTTCACGAACTACGGTCATCTTACGCGCAAGACAACGGTCGGGCGCGTGCATGTCAATCATGTGGGTGTCGCAGATGCCTTCCTTCTCCACTAGGTCGAACCAGTGGCATGTGGTGCGGTTGAGGCTCTCCCCCTTACGCGGGATGAGGCTCGGGATAATCTGGTCGTAGACGGAAATCTGGTCTGTGTAGCGAAACTCGAGAACCTCAGGGTCATCGGTGCTCCATGCCTGCTTCACCTTTCCAGAATAGAGTAGTTCTCCCATGGGGGGTGGCCCACGCGAGCCGCCCTTCATTGTTGGGCTGCGCCTTGGTCATGAATGAGACCGCAGCAGCAGGCCGCATTCCTGCCTGAGAGCCGCTCTTGAGATGGTGACCAAGTGGCGGACGATGTCGTTGACTCCTCCATCGTGCGGCTCGTCAACGTGGGTGACGTAGCGGCCGTTGGTCAACAGTTGCACCAATTCCGTAAGCTCATCACTTTCTAGCCATCCGTGAAGACGTCCAACAGTGGATTTCTCATAGCGCTCGTGACCGAGCAGGGCACTGGAGAATCTTCCCGCCAGCGCCAGCAACAGGTCGTCAAGAATTTCACCGTCCTCGACTGGAGAGGAGCACCATTCCAACAGGTAGGACAGTGGGTTGGCATCACCCCAGGGAAATCGTCCCAGCCGGTCGCGACTGAGTTCACCACCGATTTGAATCGCACGTCCTGAATCACCTCTAGCCATCAGGGCGGTGAGCAAGACCGTCGCATCATCCCAATCGATGCCCGATCTGCCAGAGGATGTGTCTGCATCTTGAGCCTCAAGATCAGTTGCCAAATGTGGGTCTCCATCCAAGAGGTTCCTGAAGGCCGAATCATCGCCACCATCGGCTGATTCAAGTGCGTCTACCAATGCAGGTGCAAGCCCATCACGAATCGCAGTGAACGTGTGAAAGGCGGGAATCGGGGATGCCATCTGTTCAACCCCCACGGCCCTCGCGGCGGTCACGCAGTGAGCGTAATCGCTTCTCGAACTTGTCTAGTACTTCTGTCTCTTCTACGGGGAGTTCGTCTACCTCTATGAGACCCTCTTGCATTTCGGTAATCGCCTCCTCATCCACCTCTTCGGTCGGTTCCTGTATCACTGGTTCCTCCTCCTCCTCATCGCCTTCGAGGTGCATCTCACCACCATAGTCAGCAGGCTTGCTCTGCACCGCCTTCTCCTCAGTCGCTGGTTGTGTCCGCGCCTTCGCGGCTGCTTTGGTTCTCTTAGCTCGTCGCGCCCGCTTTCGCTTCGGTCTGGGTTGGATGAATCCTGCAAGCCAGAGGGCTGCGAGTAGAACCACGGCTGCCCCAGTACCGATTACCCAGTCGTTCGTGAGTACGGCCACTGCTGTGGGTTCGCGCAGCACGAGAGAGGTCGTGTCGTCAGACGGGTCGTCATCGATGTCCCACGGGGGTGTACAGGAAAGGATGGCGATGAGCGGTTCATTGGAATCTATGGGTGGCCGATCGATTGTAAGTTTGGGCGCAATCTCCACTGTCATGTTCACCCGATTGCTGCTGCTCCATTCCCCTTGGCTTAGGGCCAAGGTGCACACGGCGTCGCTGAGAACCTGATGGTTGCTGCGATGGATTAACACACTCACTTCGGTGGCATCATCACTCTGTTCGAGAGTCAACCCGATATTCCACCCGCTCTCTCTTTCGACAATAGTGGCCTCGGAGCGAGTGACCAGCCTTCCGGCGCCGTCGAATACGAGTACCTCGAGTTCATGCACTCCCGCAGGGGGGTCCCATGTCAGTGCGCTGATGTTGAACAACTGCATCTGATTGGCTAGCGTTCTCCCACTCAATTGGTCGATGATTGTACCATCCGCCATGCGTAGCAACGCAGTCCAGTCGAAATCAGCGCTGCCGTTACCAATCTGGCAGGCAGCCATTGGCACGGTGCGATTGCTTGCAAGAGTGCAGGATGCTGAGCGTATGGGTAGTACGCTGGCGTGTGATTCGTAGGCAAGGGACACCGTATTGCCACCTGCGGAGACGGTCAGCAGACCATCCGCTTGGTCGGCCACAGGTAGCAGCCAGCCGTCGTTATGCGCTTCCAGCAGTCCTAGTTGCTGGTCAGTTACCGCTTGGATGTCCGCACCATGGAACTTCAGAACCTGTGAGTCTCCTGAGATACCCCACATGACGGGGCTTGTGGCCCATGCGTGGGTGCTGGAGAGAACTGTGACATCGAGGACCTGCACGTTACCTGCTCCATCGGTTAGCTGAATCTGTAGCGAGACGTTCGAGCCGTCCCAGTCGCCAGCGGGAACCAGATCTACCGGCAGGCCGCGCACCTCATTCCAAGCGAGCGTGATATCAGCCTCACTCGGATGCCATCCAGTAGGAAGTCCGGATAGTTCGACATGGATTGGATTAGGGGCATTTCCTGTGTTTGCCAGTGAGATGCGGACAAAGCCCCCATCGGGAGAGACGAGCCACTGTTCCCAATCTCCCGTAGGCATCATCGCCTGGAAGTTGAGTATCGGCCTGATTCTGACTGGCAGGATGGTCTCCCCAACTCCGCTTCCATCCCCGTTGCGGGCGCGCACGGTCAGTTCGACTGCTGGGCCAGATTGCGCCCCTTCTGGGGGCGTGACCAGTAGATTCAGCACCGTGGATTCACCGGGTTCGAGTACTGGAAGTGATTCTCCAGTGCTCACGTTCCAGCCAAATCCATCTATGGCTGTGGTGATGAACGGCATCGATGGCAGGTTGCCACGCTGTTCGACAATCAGCGAGACGTTGGAGCCACCTGGTTCGACATCTAGATCCCCTCCGGTGGAGAATACCTTCCACGCCGGTCTGTGGCTGACTTCTAGGGTCACCGGGAACTGTCCCAGCGAGATGCCGCCCGCCTCCAGTTGCAGGGTCAACGTTGAGGTGGTACCGTTCCATGAAAGAGAGGGTACATCCACCGTGATGGTGAGTTGTTCAGATGTGTTCACCCCCAATTCGTCGGTGGTGTCATTGGTCACCGTCCAGTCCATGGCTGTGTCATTCCCAGTTGGACTAACTGAAAGACTGCTCGTGATGGACAACGTATCCGGGAAGTTCCCGACATTGGTCGCCGTGAGCGTCAGGTCGGTCGTTCCGTCGGGCTGAATCAACAACTCAGCGGCTTCCAGATAGGTGCTGCCTGAGTGTGTCAAACTCAGGTCCCATCGATGGTCTTGGCGTGCCTCCACCTCGATCACCGCTGTGGAACGCACCGCAATATCTCCCTGAGAGTGGAGTTCGAATTCAATCAGCATGCCCTGTCGTGCTGGTGTGTTATCCGGGAGAGTGACCTGCACAGGCACCTGTCTCAGACCAGCAGCATCGATACTGTACGTCGGCGAAGGTATGGAGAAAATGACCCCTGAATCGTCACTGAAGTTTGCGTTGGGCTTGACCGTACCTGTGAGATTGTAGGTGTCAGGGCCGTTGCCAGAGTTCTCCAGTCGTAGTACAAACCATCCAGGCTCGGTCACGTTGAGCAGCACAGGCTCAATGGTCGGGTCGATAATCTGCAGCGAGGCACGATGAACCTGTAACACACGCAAACCGAATACAAGATCGTGTCCGCTGTGATTCGCCTCCACGGCGCTGAATGGATGGAACTGAGGCGGAGCGTCCACTGGTAGGTCGAGAGTCAATACGCCGCCGACAGTGGTTCCTGCACTTCCTGTGGCTGTGAGTGTGCCTCCCACCATGGAGAGAGCGCCCGATGCACTCCACGTCCACCCTGATTGAAGCATACCGGAAGTGGCCAGATCCCATTCAAGTTCAGATACTCCAGATGGTAGCTCGATGTCAGCATTCCATTGCAGTCCATTTGCCGGGACACTCCTGATGTTTGGGGGAGATAAGCGAACTGCGTTTGCGTTGAAGGTGAGCGTCATCGACCGACAAACCTCGTCATCACCCGTTCCAATGCAGATGGTAAGTGTGGTCGAGACGTTCTCCCCAAGTCCTGCTGAGGATGGAACGGGCAGGCGGGCGAGCAGTTCCCTCTGTTCCCCTGGTGCGAGAGTGAGGATGTTCACTTCCCCGCCCGAATCGTGAAGGGTGAGATCATTGCTCCACGCGGTCGGGTCCCACGCCCTGTCGGTCACCGTTTCCTGCGCGTTACCGAGATTCTCCACCAGTAGCCACGCTTCTGCATATTCTCCTGGAAGTCCCATTCCAGAACTGACACTGGTTCCATCCGGGCCTCTCATCGAGAGTCCACGGGTACGGTTGGCCTCGATGGGAAGAATGCTGGTGTAACTGATATTGGTGTCACTATCGAGTGTCATCGTCAGTGAGATTGAGCCCGCATCCGAACCTAGTGCATCCTCGGGCGCCGATATCTCGAGCACCATGTCCCAATTCTGCTCCGCTTCGATGTGCACCCCACTCGAGCCACCTGGAGTGATTTCATTCACCGTCCAGTTCTGTGGGAGTCCAGCAGAGTCTACAGAGAGGGTCCAATCACCAGCTAGCCGGCCAGTGGATGTGACCACTAGGCTGGTCTGAGTGCTGGTACCCGGGTCGACCCGTACGGGGTCGGTTGGAATCGCTATCGATACCGAATATGGCTCTACGATGACCAGTGGAACAGTCTGTTCATCATTGTCGTAGCGCGCTTGGGTGATGTTGGTGTGCGGGTCGAGTTCGATGTGTGCCGTGTGGCTACCAAGTGGGGCACTGATGTCGAAGCTGAAGCTGGCGAAATCCCCGTTGCCAGTCGGTGATACCGGGTCGAGTGAGTCGATGCGTTCGCGGTGAATCTCAGATCCGTCCCAGTAGAGCACGGCGTCCACGGCGGCATCTGTCGCTTCGGTACCGACGTTTTCCACGTAGGCGGTCATGGTGAATGTCTCCCCTGGATCAGGTTGGCTCGGGTTGAATTGGATGCCACGACCATCAACGAATGGGCGTACGTCCGCGCGAGCACGCGAGACGAGCATGTCACCGACCAGCACATCGAGAGCCCCATCTCCGTCGATGTCAGCCAATGCTGGAGCCGCCCACGCTCGGTGTGGTAGTGAAAGTTCGGTGACCCAACCTTGGCCGATGCCCGCTTGAGTTCCGGTGTCCCCCTCCCACGCCCACAGTTTGCGCCCGAAGGCGACAAGGATGTCTGGCTGATCCTGCCCATCGAGGTCTAAGGAGAATGGTGGTGAGACAGCGATTTCGTCGTTCAGGTTTCCTCCACCACTGTCGAGCACATGTGACCAATCCTTCGTGGGGGTCGGCCCCTCAAGGTCATGACAACCCACCATTCCATGCCGATCGGCGTCCACTCGATACCAGGTGATCCAGCATACTCGGTCATGCTGACCGTCAGCATCCTTGTCCACTGGATGTGGCGGTGCATCTGCAAAACCGTTGGGGGCGCGGAACTCCCACAGTTTGGCAGCGTCGTTGATGTCCCACCCTTGGAATTCAGCCCCATCACCAGTGCCACCACCGTCTACGTCTGAAGGAATGGTCACTATCACCTCAGGGAGTGGGTCGCCATCCAACTCTGCCAGCACTGGGCCGGGAAGTCGGATGTGCGGGGTGTCGGTGTTTCCATCGAGGTTGTTCAGTGTCTTGCCACCCCACTGTGGTGCTCCGCTCGCACCATTGAGGCGCCATAGCCACATGTTTCCGTCATCGGGGTCAATGGTGGTGAGCAGCACGGCGGAGTTGGTGTCGTCGATTCTCACCCAAGCTGCATCGGATGGAATTTCTCCATTGTCCAGAGTCACCTGCCAGAGGGGGTCGGGGGGTCCACCGTAGACAAGGGGGATGGCGGCGATGACCGGTTGTTCGTTAGCCTCGTTCACCAAAGAGAGCACAACCTCGGGCGAGCCGTCGAGCAGCAGATCAGCGATGAGCAACTGTGTTCCAATCTCATGGTTGGCCCAGATGTACGGGGAGGTTGTGGTGATGGCGAGCGCCGCATCTGTCCACTGCCACAGGCGCTCGCTGGTGTGCCCACTAGTACTCCAACCTGCTTCATTGCAGGAGAGACTGGGGGACCAGAGTTCCAAGGTGAAGGTTCCCTGTGCATCGTAGGCGACGACAATCTCCATTTGACCATCATCGTTTACATCTACGATTGCTGGTGCCGCCTTCACCGAGTCCGTAGCACCGAGGTCCACCTGCCAAGCGGTGCGTGAATCATCTCCATCGACAATCTTGAGGATGGAGTGCTCGCTTCCGCCGACATCCTGTTGGTGGATGAATACCGGCATCAGCCGTTCCCCCGCGCAACGGTCCGCTGCTTCTCCGGAGACGTTGATGCTGGCGGAGAAGTCTCCGACTGGAACCGCCAGAGAGTCGACTCCGTAATCGGCAGCGTCGTAGTGACGCCAGTTGAGCGCCGGCTCGTCGATAGTTGCCAGCGTGGTCGCTGCAGATACTTGCCCCTCACCCGGGCCACCGGTGGTGGAGTGGGCTGGTGCACTCATGTTCCGAGAACCGTGGCGACCGAATTGCGGCCAGTCTTGGTCACCATCTATCCAGGGTATCTGTCCGCTACGGGCAGCTGTTTCAGAAACCTCTGAGAGTGCGATTGGTCCATGAGTCATTGATGTCGCCGCAATACAGACCTGTAACAGCATCAGGAGGGAGAGAAACAGTGCTCTAGGGGCCTTTGAGTCCCGTATATGGCTACGCCCAACTATACGCACGAACAATGGTGGCTTTCCGTCACCTATTCAACCTTGAGTCGGGTCGCGACACACAGGGCAGCGTTTACCTCGCGTGTGACCCGTACCGGGTCACGATATCTCTCACAGGGCTTAAATGGGGGCGGACGGTCGGCGGCTCGCTGGGAACCTCTCCTCTGGAGGCACTGCCGATGAGGGACGGGAGGGTCATGGGCCCTTCCGTCCCGGTGGGTGCCTTCTGAGGAGAGTGGACTGGGAGACTGAGCAAAATGTACACAATGGAGATTCGTGAGGACACAATCCGCATTCCTGCGGAATATATTCGTGAGGGCCATTCGTTGAGCCAGCACGTCGATCAGTTAGCCCACAGTGCGTTCGAAGGCCGCTTCGATGATGACGGGAACTTCATTCTGGTGACTTTTGACCACGAGATGCTCGGCCGCGGTCGCATCATCCACGGGGATGGTGCAATTTACCAGCGGGTTCGCTTCAAGGCCGTTCTGTTCCACATGGACAGCAACGAGGTAGTCGACGGAGCCATCTCCGAAGTACACGAGTTCGGTGCATTCGTACAGATTGGTCCGGTAGAGGCACTGCTGCACAAGTCGCAGATTCTCGATGAACAGGTGAACATCAACATGGGCATGGGTCGTATCGAGGGTTCCCGCAGCGGGCGCTTCCTAGAACTCGGTTCGCCAGTCCGTGCTCGTATTGTTACCATTTCACTCAATCCGCACGACCCCCGCTCGAGCAAAATCGGCCTGACATGCAAGCAGTCTGGTCTAGGTGCGCACGACTGGCTAAATGAGGACCGGGAGGAATGAGGATGGCGAAGAAAGTGAACTACGCATGCGGCGAGTGCCGTCGCATCATCGAAATCCCACAAGGGAATCTCGGCTGGTGGCTCAAGTCAGACAACGAAGTCATTGCCAAGACGAAGAAAGCGCTGGTCGAAATGGCCTTCAGCAACGAGAACGGGCGTGAACCCACCACGGCGGAACACTCCGAGTGGGCGAAGGTACACAAAGACGACATTGAGAAGATTGTACCCCCCGAACCCCAGTGCAGTGCTCATCCAGATGCCCATTGCACGGGTGATTGGCTGGGATATGTCGTGATTCTTGATCCGAGTCGCTCGGAGATTGCAAAGAAACTCAATGTAGAGACCCCTGGGAACTACGCTCTCAAGGCCAACGTACGCTGAATGGAGGTATGTGGATGGAAGTAACAGAGAGAAAGGAGAACCCGTTGCTCCAGCGGGTAGAGATTCGCTTCCGCTGGCATCATGTTGGGACTTCTACGCCATCTCGTGCCCAGATGTTGGCTGCAGTCGCTGCGGCTGAGCCCGGTAGTTCAGCGGAGAACATCATCGTAAAGGACGTCAGCACCCGTTTCGGACAACCACTGACCACAGGGCTGGCATTCGTCTACGAATCTGCTGACGCACTCGCAAATGAACCCACATACATCCTTTCTCGTCAGAAGTCCGCCCTTGGAAAGCCGGAGAAATCTGAGCCCAAACCTGAGCCACCCGCAGAAATCGTCGAGGATGCTGGTGACGATGAATCTCTCACAGAAGTCGAAACAGAAGCGGCCGACGTGGCTGGAGGTGAGGAATGATGGCTAACAGGGGACAGTTGTACGCGGTCGAGGGTAACCGACTCGTGCGTAAGAATGAGTTCTGTCCACGCTGCGGACCCGGTGTATTCCTCGCGACGCACCACGACCGGCGCTCTTGCGGCCGCTGTGGATACCGGCTTGGTAGCCCAGATGGTGGAGCAGCCGCTGAGGTGAAGGTAGAGGAACCAGCAGAGGTCGCCTCCGAGGAAGTTGTCGAGGAAGTTGTCGAGGAAGTTGTCGAGGAAGTTGCCGAGGAAGTTGCCGAGGAAGTTGCCGAGGAAGTT
>CAXEUS010000235.1:0-7260 GCA_963999385.1 uncultured Candidatus Poseidoniales archaeon
GGGAACTCTCGATGAGGCTGCCTGGAGGCGTTGCTCACAACTGGTCGAAGAGTGTACAGGAGAATATTACGAGAGCGAACAACTCCGGAGGCTGCCGCTCGCTGATGAATTCGGTTGCCTCGTCCTCGAGTCCGACACACGGCCCGGGAGGCCGCATGGTCTACTGTTCAGCATGCGTTTGGACGAGACTACTGCAAGGGTGCTGTTGTTCCTGGTTGACATGAACCTGCAGAACCAAGGGCTCGGGGGGCAAGCCTGGTCAGAGTTCGCAAAACGAGCTATGCGTGACGGGGTTGAGGCCGTGCAGTTGGAAGTTAGAGAAGACAACAGTGGGGGTCAGAGATTCTATCACCGCCTCGGACTCGAAGCAATCGGCCACCTAGAATCATACTACGGAGACGGTAGCGAGGGGCTGCTGATGCGTGGGCCACTGGTGGGGAATCCACAGCAGAATTACTGACAGCGTCGTTTTTCTCCGCGGGCTGACTCCGCTGGCTGATGCGCCAGCAAGTACTCGACGAATTCGCCGCCGCCGAAGGGGTAGTTTGGGCCGGCATTCTCTCTGGAGAGGGGTTCATCCATGAGGCGGCTGGGACTGACTCGTCCAATTTAGAGGGAGCCGGTTCTCTGGCACCATCAATGCTCGACGCCGCCGACGCACTCAGTTCAGCAAGCGGGAGAGGCACCACGACGAGAGTGACTGCTCTGGCGACTGCGGGTACTCTCGTGTGTGAGCGGCTCGCCTCTGACTGGCATCTACTCGCCCGCTTTGAGTCGGGTGCCAACCTCGGTCTGCTCCGCATCACGTTATCTGGATGCTGCGACCGACTCCGCGAACTGCTGTGAGCCACAACCGATTACAGTACTAATCGAATAGTGGACCCATGATGCTGATTCCACCCTGGCTAGCATCGATTGCTTGCTTCTCCATCGAATGATTCACATGGCGCATCTTCTCGACCTGCAGGGTGCGCACAATCTTCCCATTTCTTCGATCTAGCCCAAGAGATAGAATCGCATCGGCGATGAATCCCTCATTACCCTCTAGTTCTGCATGATCACCAGTCTGGCGTTCTGTGATTATCAGGGTGTAGAGTCCTTGATTGCGCAGGAAATCGAAGAAACCGAACATCCGCTTGCGCATCTCGGCATCCACAGTGGTAAGGCTGTAAATTGCCCCCAGACTATCGAGCACGAAGGTAGTGAACGCTGGACCGCGCTCCTGCTTGAAATGCTGAATCATCCGACGGGTGAACTTCAGGTAATCCATCGCTTCATTCTCCTTGCGTAGTTCGGTGAAATCTGTAATCTGCAGGTTCGGAGGCAGGTCGATGCGCATCGAGTGGCAAGATTTGAGCAGACTATCGACAGTTTCCTCCACTGTACAATAGAGTCCGAACTCACCCGTGCGACGCAAATGATTGCCAACCAGGCTGAGTGCGAATGCGCTCTTCATCGAACCCGGAGGGCCCGTCACAAGTGTGAGGTATGGTGGAACCACATCACTATGCATCACTCGTTCCATTCCGGGAATTCCGCCGATGAACATGCTATCGGCGCTGGGTAATGCCGACGCCGACTTAATCGTTACCGCGGACAGACGCCCTTGCAGACCCATCAGGGCCTGAAGTGAGACGACGGGGATATGATAGTCGTTAAATGGGGCCTACGAGTAGCAGTTCCAGCGCGGCACGGCCCTTAGGGGCCGCAGAACGAACAAAGGGAGCGGAGACTGAATGGAGGGGCAGTTCCGTCAGATGAGAAGCCGAATTGAAAAACTGTCATTAGAACACCGAAATAGCCGCGATGAATGGAACTCCCGTACTGTTGAGAACCGTACCCGCCGTGATCAAATCGGTGGAAAAAAGCGTGAGATTTTCGACGAGATTCAACGTCAGCGAGGGATTCGCGACGAAGGTAACGAGGACGTCAAGTCGGCGAAGAAAGAAAGAAACGTGTTCAACGAGGAAGTGGCCAAAGCGAAGGAGCAACTTCAGGAGTTGCACGGAGGGGATTCGAATCAGAAGAACAAGGGTCCAAACATCCACGGACTCAAACGGAAACTCAACGAAATGGAACGCGATTACGAACGAGGAAAATTCGGTGGCGACAAGAAGGAAAAGGAAGCCATTGCTGCAATGCGCGAACTAGATCGTGAAATCAAGAAACTGGATTCGATGCAGGTTGAAGACACAGACCTCAGCAAGGCGCTACAGGCCCGAAGAGAAGCTGTCGATAAACAAGAAGTGGCACACCAGAAGGTGGTTGATGCGGTTGAGAGAGCGCAAGCCGCACACGAACTGATGCATGAACTCAGAAAAGAAATCGACCGGCTTACTGAACTGCACGAAGAAGCTCATCAGGGATTCGTTGACTCGAAACTACATGCCGACTCTGAGCATCGCCGCTACATCATCGCTATGCGTATCGTGTATGGTATTCGCTACCTGTTCGATGCCAAGGAGGCGCGCATGGCCGGGCGCGAACAGACGCGTGTCGAGGCACGAGTGGAAGTCCAAGACCTGATGTCCAAACTCATGAGTGGGGAGACACTCTCCACCGACGAGTTGATGGGCATCCATAGAGACGGAGATTGAAGGGAGGGGATTCGAATGATAACACATGACGAAATCACGAATATACTGACGGATTACGATAGGCTCAAATTGCGTATCGGAATGACGGCTAGCCACTCTGCACTGGACATCTGTGATGGTGCCATCGAGGAAGGATTTCCCACCGTCGCCTATTGCCAGAAAGGGCGTGAGAAGACCTACTCCGAATATTTCCGTACCGCTCGCAGCAGCAGCGGTCGCGTCGTACGCGGGATGGTCGACAAGGCCATCGTCCTCGACAAATTCAGCGATGTCCTCGATACTGAGTTCCAACAACAGATGCGTGACCGAAACGTGATCTACATTCCAAATCGTTCGTTCACATCCTATTGTTCAATGAAGGCGATTGAGGACAACTTCCGCGTCCCGATGCTCGGTAGTCGCAACATGCTACGCATGGAGGAGCGCACAGAGGACCAGGATTACTACTGGATCTTAGAGCAGGCGGGTTTGCCCTATCCTGAAGAGATTGGTGACCCGGAGGATATCGACTGTCTCTCGATTGTGAAATTGCATCACGCTGAGAAGAAGCTCGAGCGGGGATTCTTCACCTGCGGCTCGCACGACGAGTACGTCGAGAAGTCACAGTCGCTGCTGGCTCAAGGTGTCATAGATGCAGAGAGCCTCGCTGGAGCGCGCATCGAGCGTTATGTCATCGGTCCAGTGTTCAACTTGAACTTCTTCTACAGCCCATTGGAGGAGGACCTGCCTAAACTGGAGTTGCTGGGTGTCGACTGGCGCTTCGAATCGAGCCTCGATGGACATGTGCGTCTACCGGCCCCCCAGCAGATGACGCTTCCAGAGCATCAGCAGATTCCGGAGATGACTGTTGTAGGCCACAACACCGCGACCATTCGCGAGAGCCTACTTGAAGCCGCCTTCGATCTAGGTGAGAAGTTCGTGACCGCATCCAAGGAGCATTACGACCCGGGAATCATCGGGCCATTCTGTCTGCAAACCTGCATTGACAAGGACATGAATTACTGGATTTACGATGTGGCGCCACGTGTAGGTGGTGGTACGAACGTACACCTGAACGCTGGCCACCCATACGGAAACTCACTATGGAGAAAAGAGATGTCCAGCGGAAGGAGAATCGCCCTTGAACTTCGCCGGGCAGTCGAACAGGACCGCCTCGACGAGGTCCTCACCTGAGTGGGCTCTTTCAGGACCGTCGTGAACGAATTCAGTGTGGGTTTAGCATGCAGTTCCCACTCTGGATTGATCTAGGCGTTGTCAGCCTTCATCCGCATTTTGTTCTCGAGGCTCTAGGCTACATCATCGGGCTGAGTTTGATGGCCCGTGAGGGTAGTCGTAGAGGCGATTCGCTCGATGGTACCCACCGAGGTCTGCTCATCATCACGGCCTTGCTCGGGGCGATTATCGGCGCCAAGACTCTTGCATGGCTTGAACACGCACCCCAAACGCTGCAATTAGCAAGTGAACACCCATTTCGACTGATTGGTGGCAAGACAATCGTCGGTGGACTGCTCGGCGGGACACTGGCAGTTGAACTGGTGAAGAAGAGGCTGGGAGTCACCGAGCGCACCGGCGACATCTACGTCACACCGTTGCTCATCTCAATCAGCATCGGTAGGCTCGGCTGCTTCCTGTCCGGCATGGATGACATGACCTTCGGATACCACTCCGACCTCCCTTGGGCTGTCGATTTCGGTGACGGCCCGCGCCACCCGACCCAACTCTACGAGATTCTATTCCTCGGGTATGTCGGAGTGCGGTTGTTTCAGAACGAGCGGGCGGGCCTCGAACTGCCCCCTGGTGCCCGCTACCAATTGTTCATGATATTCTATCTCGGCTGGCGACTATCTGTCGATTTCATCAAGCCAGCAGATGTCTCCTTCCTACTGCTCTCACCCATCCAGTGGGCATGCTTGTTCGGGGTCATCTATTTCTTGCGAGACTACCGGGGAACTGTTGTAGGGGGGGATTGAGTTTGAGCGGGAGAGTACGCGATTACCTGTTCTACGACACTGCGGTGTCCGTCTGTTCCTCTTGCCTGCGCCGCACTGAGGGTAAAATCGTCATCTCCGACAATCTGGTGCACATGGACAAGTTGTGTTACGCCTGTAACAAGCGTGAGAAGGTGCTGATCTCCGACGACGCTGACTACTATCGACGATGCCGGGAGAAATTCATCAAGCCCTCAGAGATGCCTGAGAAATGGAACACGCCGATGAACTACGGTTGTCCCTACGACTGTGGGTTGTGCCCCTCGCACGAGCAACATTCCTGCCTCACCATCATCGAATTGACCGATCACTGCAACCTGCGCTGCCCCATCTGCTACGCTTCCTCTGGTCCTGAGCACATTGAGTCCTACCACTCTCTGGAGAAGGTGGTGGAGATGCTCGACCTGGTCGTCGAGAACGAGGGCGAGCCTGATGTGGTGCAGATTTCCGGAGGCGAGCCCACCCTGCACCCGGACCTGTTCGACATTCTGGATGCGGCGAACGAGCGGCCAATCCGTCACGTGATGCTGAACACCAACGGCATTCGCATCGCCAATGAGGAGGGGTTCGCTGAGCGGTTGGCGTCCTACATGCCGGGCTTTGAGGTCTACTTGCAGTTCGATTCGTTGTCCAAGGAGCCACAGATGCGGCTGCGCGGGGCGGACCTGCGCGAGGTGCGGCGGCGTGCCTTGGAGCGTCTGAACGAGGTCGGCCTGTCGACCACGCTGGTGGTGACGCTGCAGAAGGGTCTCAACGACGGTGAGGTCGGCGATATCATCGATTACGCGCTGAAGCAGCCGTGTGTCAGGGGTGTCACCCTGCAACCTATCCAAGAAGCCGGTCGCTGCGATGACTACGACCCAGCCACTGACCGATTGACACTCTCCGAGGTGCGCCGAATGGTTGGCGAGCAGTCTACGACGTTCACTCTCGATGACGTGCTGCCAGTCCCCTGTCATCCAGACAGCATCGCCATGGCCTACGCGCTGCGCATGGGTGACTTCGTGCTGCCCATCACCCGCCACATCGACGATGATGTGCTGATCTCCGGACCACGTTCCACCATCCAGTTCGAACACGACCCCGAGCTCAAAGAGCAGATACTCGGCCTGCTGTCCACCGCTCACTCCCCGCAGAGCGCGACCAATTCCCTAGCCGAACTGCTCTGCTGCCTCCCTGGAATCGAGGTTCCTGAATCATTCGGCTACGACAACGTGTTCCGCATCATCATCATGGATTTCATCGACGCACATTCGTTCGATGTACGCAGCGTGAAGAAGTCGTGCGTGCACATCGTCTCACCCGACATGCGCATAATTCCATTCGACACGTACAACATGTTCTACCGAGGCGACCTCGAACAAGAGGTGCTGCTCCCCATCCGACGTGA
Source organism: uncultured Candidatus Poseidoniales archaeon (assembly GCA_963999385.1). GTDB lineage: Archaea > Thermoplasmatota > Poseidoniia > Poseidoniales > Thalassarchaeaceae > JAKUTA01. Next base: position 5,976 of record CAXEUS010000235.1, read on the forward strand.
ACTGGAAGCGGCCGGACTCTCCTTGATGCCAGCGAATGATGATGAGTCCACTAACGGTGGAGTCGAACTACCGATGCAGGAGTGAAGTGAATGTCATCTGGAAAGGATGCGGTCAGTCCATTCAGCGCTGACGCACAGGCGCGAGAACCCGTTGTCTCGGGTGAGGTGGGCGCGTCCTCAACGATTCCCTTCCAGTCTACGATGCAAGGCACTGGTATGGTTGAGAAGAAGCCGATGAACTGGAAGCACTTCGGGTGGGGTGTAGGCATCACCATCGGATATTTCGTCCTCTTCGGAATACTTGTAGCGGTCACAGAAGGAATTCTGATGAGTACTGATGGTGAAGGGTATATGACCATCGAGACTGATGGAAACACCACACATTTCGAAGTCGAATTACCGGTCGAACCGGATACATGTGAACTCTGGTTCTCCGCTGACGAAGGCACACTCTGGGCAGATGCGTATTCTGACTGTGATGAGAGCATCATGATGTGGCAGCGATATGTCATAGTTGGATATGCCAATGGCTCTCAGAGCAACTGGTCGGTGAATGTGGGAAGTCTGGATGAGGATTGTGGCACAATCCTGTTCACTCAATCGAACGATTACCACGGGCGGAACTGCAACGGAACCTTCGAAGACGTTGAAGGATCATATGACCAGTCCAGTGGATGGCTGAACGTCTCCTTGCCAGTTCCGGTCGCCAATGGAACTCCATTGATACTCCAGTACAATCCTCGTATTTCCGGCGATTACGTGATTGGGAATGTGAGTGGCAATCTGGTTACTCTGGACTGGCCCTATCCAGTGCAGGATGGTGGTGGCATCAAGGTGGAGTATAGGGAGCAGGGCGCGTTTGGAGGCGAAGGCGGACTCGGAGGTATTCTCGTGAGTCTGTTGGGGTTTTTCTGTAACCCGTTATTCGTGCTGGCAGCCGTGGCTGGTGTAGCGGCTATGAAAGGGATGCCGCACATCTCATTGGGCATCGGTGCCACATTCGCGACCGGAATCATCCTGTTTGTCGGATTGTGCTTCGTGGCCATCTTCACTTATGGGTTCCACTGATTCTCAGTTTGGTGAGGTCAGCATTCGCCCAGTCAAGCCATGCACGATTATCCATCCTCGTCCCGGGGCATTGACCTTCCATGCCGGCAGGAATGCTTCTCGGGGAGTGAATACCGCTGAATCGAGCTCCAGTCTCCACCAATGCAGCAGATTCCCTAGAACTGATCCCTCGTCTCCTTGCTGACGCACCTCCCACGAGCGCCGCTCTTCGCACAAC
>CAXEUS010000236.1:0-8494 GCA_963999385.1 uncultured Candidatus Poseidoniales archaeon
CGAATGAATGATACGACTATCTCATGTTCACGAACTCTCCTGATAGTTGATATTTATTCCATTAGTATTACATCATTCTCCAGTGGAAATAACGGTTTGGGACAGCGTTTTCCGCTGGAAACCCATTCGAAATAGGGAAACATTTATGAGCCGGATGCCCCTGAGGGAGGCTTGTCGCTCTTGAAGAGTGATGGGGAAGGCCTCGGCCGACCCTACGCCCAGCTGCCGGCGTGGGCCCTTCGGGGGCGAAAGTCGGCTGCCTTTGCGAGAGATCGCAGAGGTTAGACTTGAGAGGAATCGACTTCGGTCGAGAGCTCAATGGTCACGCAGGAATTGATGGCCGTTACGGCGGTTGTCAGCCTGGTCGAAAGGGAGAGCAGACCGTAAGGAAAGCCTACCCGGTCGGACAGGGACAGGGGAGCTGAACCAATCGCAAGAGAGGGAAGGTGAACCACTCGCTGCGAGGAGTGAAGGTGATGGAACACGCATCGGCCGGAACCCGTGATGAGGGAGGGAGGAAACCGCAAGGCGACCGAACAACCGCTGAACGGAAGAAGATCGGAACGTGGGATGCCTCTGGAACGATACGTGGAGAGGGCTGAGAGAAACGAACCATCCGACTTCGGTCGGATGGGGAGCAGACGACATACGGAACGAAGCCGCCTGCGGCAGGGAATCAAACCGAGCATCGGCGAGGTGAGTGAAACTGTGCAAGGGAAAGCGAACCCTCCGACTTCGGTCGGAGGGGGAGCAGACCCGAACCGGTGAAGAGGGATTGGTCGAAAGGCCAGAAAATCGAATCCGGGGGGAAAGCGAGGAACTAGACGAATCAGAAGGGAACAGAAGGAACCGAAAGGAACCGGAAGGGAACAGATGGAACAGAAGGAACCGAGCCGAACCCAAGCAGGGAGAAGAAGGGGACGCAAGGAACTGGATTCAAACTGCACCAGCGGAGGCTGGTGGGCGGGGGAAGTTCGACCTCCGGATCGAACCCGCCCACCAGTTCTCCCAATCCCCCGTCATTTTCGACGAGATGAGACTTGTCCAGTTCCTTCCTGTTCTAATGGTTGCGCCACTCGAAGCGCTCCGCGTGCTGATTGCACACCCATCTCTCGAAGCCGGATTCACTCTCCAGTCATGCTCTCTGGGCGCACCCACTCGTCGAACTGCTCGTCGGTCAACAGTCCCAGTTCAAGCGCGCTCTGACGTAGGGTGGTGCCCTTCTCATGGGCCCGCTTGGCAATCTTGGCGGCGTTGTCATATCCAATGTGTGGGTTGAGCGCAGTCACCAGCATCAGCGAATTCTCCAGGTGGGAGGCGATGTTCTCTTCATTCGCCTCAAGACCAGATACGCAGCGATCAGCGAAGGAGCGACAGGAGTCGGACAGTAGACGGATGCTGTGCAGCAGCGCATGAATCATCAACGGCTTGTAGACGTTCAATTCGAAGTTCCCCTGACTACCCCCTACCGTCAATGCCATGTGATTCCCCATCACCTGGCAGCAGACCATCGTCATCGCTTCTGCTTGGGTTGGATTGACCTTCCCTGGCATGATGCTTGAGCCCGGCTCGTTCGCTGGCAGTGACAGTTCGCCGAGGCCGCAGCGCGGCCCTGAGCCGAGCCAGCGAATGTCGTTGGCGAGCTTCATCAACGAGGCGGCGAGAGTGTTCAGTGCGCCACTCATAGCAACGATAGCATCGTGTGCAGCGAGTTGAGCGAACTTGTTGTCGGCGGAGATGAATGGCAGTCCGGTGCTGCTGGCGATGTTCCCGGCGACTAATTCGGAGAACTCAGGGTGCGAGTTCAGTCCGGTTCCGACTGCAGTCCCGCCTAGGGCGAGTTCGTAGAGGTCCTCGAGCGAGAACTCGATGCGACGAATGTCAGCTTCGAGTTGGGCGACATATCCGCTGAACTCCTGTGAGAGTGTGAGTGGAACGGCATCCATCAAGTGGGTGCGCCCAATCTTCACGATTCCTTCGAACTCGCTAACCTTGGTCGCCAGGGAAGTTTGTAGATGATTTACCGCCGGCAGTAATCGATGACTGACCTCCTCAGCAGCGGAGATGTGCATCGCGGTCGGGAACGTGTCGTTGCTGCTCTGGCCTCGATTGACGTGGTCGTTCGGATGCACCGGTTGCTTGCTGCCCAGCTTTCCACCGGCCAACTCGATGGCGCGGTTGGCAATCACCTCGTTGCAGTTCATGTTTGTCTGCGTACCAGAACCGGTCTGCCAGACGCGTAGAGGGAAGTGAGAATCGAGTTCACCTGAGATGACCTCGTCACAGGCGGATGTAATCAGCGCCCCTACGTCTCCCTCGATCTCTCCCAACTCGACGTTGCTCTCGGCTGCCGCCTGCTTGAGTACACCGAAGGCGCGGATGACTGGCCGCGGCATCAGGTCGTCGCCAATGTCGAAGTTGAGTAGTGAGCGGGCCGTCTGCGCGCCCCAATAACGGTCGGCGGCAACCTCGAGCTCACCCATCGTGTCTCGCTCCAGCCGCACGTCACCCGCGCTTGCCTCCGCGGCGCGTGCAGTGACCCCCTCTACTTCCTCGCTCGGCCTCTGCGCTCCCGCTTCCATGCCCTGCTCGATCAGTCTCACAATCGTCGCTGAACGTCCATGTTCCCGCCCCTTCCCAACTTGCCTGTCGAGCCTGCGAGCCAGTTGTTCGGGCAGACTCACGCTGATGATGCGGCGATCTCCCGCCCTGTGTCGCGCCATGGTGCTGGCCTAACTTGCTTATTTATTAAATATATTCAGTTAACGGACCACAGAGCAGCCCCACTCACCTAACTGAAGTTCACTCGCGAGTGACGGAGATGATCTGGATTGGGTTGTTGGGGCGGTCTCCTGGGCCGGTGGAAGTACGTTCGATGGCACCGACTACATCCATTCCATCGACGACCTTGCCGAACACAGGATGCTTGGAATCGGTGCCGGTATCCCACCAATCAAGGAACGAGTTGTGCTTGGTGTTCACGAAGAATTGCGAACCGCCACTATTGGGGCCGGCATTAGCCATGCTCAGAGTGCCGGGTTCATTGGAGAAGCGAGCGCCGTCAGGGTGCTCATCCTGGATTTTGTAGCCCGGATCTCCTGTGCCGCAACGGGGGGAGTTGGGGTCGCGTGAATGGGGGCAGCCACCTTGGAGCATGAATCCCTGAATCACCCTGTGGAAGTGCAGTCCGTTGTAGTAGCCTGAATCCGCTAGTTTCAGGAAATTCCCGGCCGTAATCGGCATCTGTTCTGTGAACAGCTCGATGAGCACATCACCCTCACTGGTTTTCATTCTCACTCTCGTCATCTCAATCCTCAGGCTGGCTGTGCAAGGCGCACTCTTTGAGCATGTGGGAGAACCCACCCTCTCAGTTACGCCTCACGCATCGCCTTCGATGTCCGACAATGTGACCAGTGGATGCAATGGTATTCCAGCGTCAGCGAACGCTTCTGCCCCACCTTCCTGTCGATCAAGGATGGTGATACATGCCACCACTTCACAACCGATGTCGACCAGTCGTTCCACCGCCTTGAGCGCCGAGCCTCCGGTGGTGGTAACATCCTCGAGGATCACGCATCTGTCACCCGCGGAGAGGGTGCTGCCTTCGATTCCTGGTGGATTTCCAGTCTTGCGCCCCCCTCTTCCTTTGGCCTCCTTGCGGATGATGAAACCATTCAGACTCGAACCGATTGGCGCCTTGGCGATGGCAATCCCGGTCAGTGGAACCGCTCCCAGTTCAAGCCCACCGACGGCATCTGCATCGAGGGCTTCGAGTTCTGCATGTATGAGCACACCGAGCAGGTGAGCACACTCTGGGTCGAGCATTACCGGTTTCATATCGAAGAAGTGACGGCTGGTACGACCGCTTGCGAGTGTGAACTCTTCGGTATCCGAGCGTAACCATGCGAGGTCGCGCACCATGGTGACCAAGCGGGAGCGCGCATCAGCGGTGTCGGTAGTCTCGCCCATATGCTCGCCGAACACCGCTCTCGACCTGAGCCGAATAACCTTCGCTGAACTCTACCACCTTCAGCAGGAGCCATCTTTCCTAGACCGAACCCTCATAGACGCTCGCAGAAGCACTTGAGTCGCCGTGCCCGGCGTTGACGAGAAATCGCACGCTCAGGGGACGAAGGAGAGGACGATGGCACCGATATGGGACGAGCAACGGCTCTCTGCTGAGCTTGATGCATATCAGGAGTGGCTCGACGAGCGCGCCGACGAGGTTTACCGGATTGCCGCGGAGGCGAAGGCGTTGGGCAAGGACTTCAGCGAAACGGTCGAGATTCCACGCGCTGCAGACCTTGCTGGGCGCACTGAGAAACTGCTTGAGGAGTATCTCGAAGGTCTGGAGATACAGACCGAGTTACGTCAACTACTGTTAGATGAGGATCGTGAGACGACTGCCATCGAGATGGCCACGCGTGTATCGAAAAGAATGCATTCACGAACGAAGGACTTGGTCCAGGCGATTGAGACAGGAGTTCGCGTTGGATTGGCCATTCTGACCGAGGCAGTGCTCGTCGCCCCGCTCGAGGGCATTGGTCGTGTTCAACTGCTAAACAACGAGGACGGCTCACAGTTCGTCTCGGTGGATTTCTGCGGCCCCATCCGCGCCGCAGGTGGCACGGCTCAGGCGCTCGCCGTACTCATCACCGACGTCATCCGACGGGAACTCGGAGTCGGGCCGTACAAGGCACGCTTCGATGAGGTGGAGCGAGTGAAGGAGGAGTTCGGCCTCTATCGAGGGAATCTACAGTACCGCCCGCCACCCGAAGAGGTGGAGATGATCGTACCTGCGTGTCCAGTAATGGTGAACGGGGAGTCGACAGAGAACATCGAATGTGCTGGTTATCGCGATCTCGAGAACATCGAGGGGAACCGCGTACGTGGTGGAGTCATGCTGGTCATCGGAGAGGGTCTGTGCCTCAAGGCGCCCAAGGTGCAGAAGCACACAGAGAGACTTCAGGTGCCCGGATGGGAGTTCATCACTCACTTCGCCAACAAGGGAAAGAGTGCTGAAGAGAATGGTCAGACCGGCCGTCGCAGACGCAGAATCGAACCAAACTCCCGCTTCATGGATGACATCATCGCCGGCCGTCCGGTGTTCGGAGAGCCATCCAAACCGGGAGGTTTTCGCCTACGCTACGGTCGTACGCGCGCCACTGGCCTCGCTGCGGCTGCGCTCAATCCTGTGACAATGCATGCTCTCGGTGAGTTCATCGCTGTCGGGACGCAGATGAAGATTGAACGGCCGGGCAAAGCATGTGCAGTCACGCCCTCACATGACATAGAGGGTCCGTGGGTGCTGCTCTCGGATGGCGGGTTCGGTAGAATAGATCTGCTCGATGGTTGGAACCAGTTGGATGAGATCCCTGAATGCATCTGGGACAACGGCGAGTTGATGCTCGGATACGGGGAATTCCTCGAGAACAACAAGTCGTTGGTGCCTTCAGCGTACAACCGTGACTGGTGGTCTGCTGACATCATCGCTGAACTGGTCGATGAGGATGCAGTCACCGATCTCGCTCAGATACTCGGAGTCCAGCGCTCAGAACTGCCGGAAGGTGTTCCTGTAATCGAGGTTGGAGCAGATTCGGTCAAGTCGGCAAAGAGTTGCCGTCTGTGGAACCGTTACCTGCGTGACATGCTGATCGACTGGGAGGTGGCGAGGAAAATCATCACCCGCTTCCAGGCAGCTGTTCCACCTCCGTGGAACCTCTGGTGGGCAGACCTTCCGCTTGAGTGGACCGCGCCGCTGCGTGAACAACTGCTCAGTGCCACGACTGAGCCGGGCTGCGCGGGAGCACAGGATAGCTGGCGTACGTGGCGCTCTGATGCCACACGACTGCGCCTGCCCACAGCCAGCAGCAACGGCAAGCAAATTCAGTTACCGATTTCGGATGATTCAACCGAGGTAGAAGATTCTAATCGATATCTAGCATCGTTACTCGATGACTATGGTTTGGTCAAATCAGCCTGCATGATTCTAGGCGTGTCGCACATCCATGACGGCGACGATATTCTACTGCTAGAGGGATGGGAGGGGCTGCTCGATGGACTCGGACTTGACCAAGTTGACAGCAAGGTTCGCTCGCGCACTGAGTTCACCTCAACCTTGGATGAACGCCTCTCCCGCCTGATTCATGCCCGCAAAGCGGTGAACAATGAGCGGAATAGGAAGCAACTGCTTCAAGCGGATCAGGACGAGGTTCGAACTCAAGCGGAAACGATTGCTCGCCAGCAAGGTGAGAGTATCGCCACCACCGAGCGTGCCGGTGAGGAGGCTGCAAGCAAGGTCATCGATGAGGGCCCTGATGATTCGGATAGGCTCACGGCAGCCGAGACACTGATTGACGAGCATTCGGTTGACAGTTCACTGTGGCTGGTGCGCCGCGTCAGTGAGTTGCGCTGGGAGAACGCTGCGCCGGTGCGTATCGGTGCACGCATGGCACGACCGGAGAAAGCGCGGCATCGTGAGATGAAACCCGCCGTCCATGCCCTGTTCCCTATCTCTACCGAAGGTGGCCCACAGCGCTTGCTTCAAGCGGCGGCCGCACGAGGTTCGTTACGCGTACAGGTCGGAGTGCGTGAGTGCGTCCGCTGTGGTCGCCCATCCCCGATGCTGAACTGTCATCATCGGGTCGTGTCAGACGAGCCTACAACCTGCGGCGGCCGCACCGTAGAAAAGCAGCAGAGGCAGACATACAGGCGCCGCCGACGAGGCGAGTATCAATCGCTGCCACTGCCGCAGATGCTGGAATCCGTGCGTGCTGGTCTGGAACTAGACCGTCTTCCGCAGAAAGTCAAATGCGTCAAGGGGCTGATTTCAGCGAGTTGCACCCCCGAGCCGCTGGAGAAGGGAGTGTTGCGAGCGAAGCATGGACTGCCCGTGTTTCGTGATGGCACCATTCGCTTCGACATGAGCGACGTGCCAGTGACCCATTTCCGGCCATGTGAGATTGGTACGTCCTGGAAGCGGCTGAAGGAACTCGGCTATACTCACGATATTGATGGTGAACAAATGACATCCGACGAACAGCTGTTGGAACTCTACCCGCAGGACATGATTCCGTCGCGTAACTCGATTAAACATCTGATTTCCATCTGTGATTTCACCGACGAACTGCTAACACGATTCTACGGCCTCGATTCGTTCTACTCCGTGGACACTGAATCTGATCTCGTAGGTCAACTTGCCATCGGACTTGCCCCACACACATCTGGTGGGGTGCTGTGTCGTATCATTGGCTTCACCGATGCTTCTGGTGGCTACGCTCACACCTTGTTCCATGCCGCCAAACGGAGAAATTGTGATGGAGATGAAGATTCGATCATGCTACTGCTCGATGGACTGCTCAACTTCTCTCGAGAGATTCTGCCGGCTAATCGAGGCGGTCGGATGGACGCCCCGTTGGTGCTCACCACCCGACTCAATCCAACCGAACTAGACAAGGAAGCGCTCAATGTCGACTGTGCTTGGTTCTACAATCGTAGCTTCTACGAGGCGACACTCACCCAGCCGCACCCGAAAGAACTCTCGGAGAGCATGGATTACGCTGAGCGGCGTATCGGCAGCATAGGTGCTGTTCGCGGTTACGGATTCACGCATGGACTGGAGGCACTGAACTCAGGGCCGATTAATTCGGCGTACAAGATTCTGGATACGATGGTGGACAAGATGAATGCACAGTTGGAACTGGGGGGGAGATTGCGCTCGGTCGACGTACAGACTGTCGCCTCCTTGGTTGTGGAGGGGCACTTCTTCCCAGATCTGCGCGGAAACTTGGTCGCTTTCACTCGCCAGAAGGTCAGATGCGGTCGATGTGGTCATTCGTATCGTCGCCTACCACTCGCTGGAAAGTGCATCCGTAAGCGGCGTGGGGGTAGGGAATCCGGACTGTGGGGCCGCTCAAGTGGGCAGGACCAGTGTGGAGGCAACCTGATCATGACGGTATCAGAGGGAGCCGTGCGCAAGTACGTCAAGGTTGCAGAGCACGTGATGGATACCTTCGACACATCACAATACACGCAGCAGAAGTACACCTGGCTAGCCGAAACACTCGATGGATTGTTCGCCAACGAGCGCATCAAGGTCTACACTCTCGACGACTTCGTGTGAGTGATTCGCGACCGTATTTTGGCGCCCCATAAGGGCATTTACACGGTCATCCGGGTCAACGCATATAACGCGCTCGCGAGTTGACCCCCCATGGCCAGAACGGGTTGTCACACGTCACCTGTCCTCCTCAGGTTATCCAGTCTGGTCTGGATCGCATTCCATTGCGGTCCTCACTCAAACGGGCCATCCCCGTCCTGATGTGATCTGCGGGGGTCACTCAGGGCGGCGATGCGCCCACATTCACTGATGCCTAATCACGAAATTGCGGGCGATAGTTTCCCCTCTTTCGGAATGTCGATCTCCAGATGCCCTTCACAATCTGTTTAGAGAATCTCCACCACGAGCCAATAGTTCGGAATGGGTGAATGAAAA
>CAXEUS010000237.1:0-17043 GCA_963999385.1 uncultured Candidatus Poseidoniales archaeon
ACCGGCTCACCATTGTTGCCGTTCTCTCTCTCCAACTTGGCTGCATCATTGCGCTTGGATTCAAGCATTGACAGATACTCTTCCGTGACATCGCCGGTGGTGTATTCTCCAGAGAAGCAGGAAGTGTCGAAGGTGTCGATTCCCAGACTCCCTTCGCTGCACGAAACGATGAGATCATCCAGATCTTGATAAATCAAGAAATCCGCGCCAATCGCCTGCCCAATTTCATCAGGAGTCTTTCCGTGGGCGACGTACTCGTAGCGAGCAGGCATGTCGATTCCGTAGACGTTAGGGTGAATCAGAGGTGGGGCGGACGAGGCGAAGTAGACCTTCTTAGCACCAGCACCACGTGCCATCTCGACAATCTTGCGTGAGGTGTTTCCGCGAACAATCGAATCATCGACGAGCAGCACAGTCTTCCCTTCGAATTCAGATGGGATGGGATTCAGTTTCTTGCGCACTGAATCCTTCCTCTCAGCCTGCCCGGGCATGATGAATGTGCGACCGACATAGCGGTTCTTGACGAATCCTTCGCGAATGGGAACTCCGAGAGACTCGGCCAGTTGCATGGCAGCGATGCGCCCACTGTCCGGCACAGGCATCACGACATCGACACCATGGTCCGGTTTGAGTCGCTCGAACTTGCTCGCCAACTTTTCCCCCATGTTCAGGCGGGCCTGATGGACAGACATTCCGTCAATAACTGAGTCAGGACGAGCGAAGTAGACGTATTCGAAGATGCACGGACTTCGCTTCGGGTCCGAGTGACACTGCGTCTCGTATACCTCTCCGTTCATAGTGAAGAAAAGACACTCACCCGGTTCTACATCGCGCTCGATCTTGAATCCGAGTGTATCGAGCGCCACCGATTCAGAGGCAACGCACCACTCCGTTCCAGTCTCAGTCTCACGCTTTCCGTAGATTAGCGGACGAATGCCATGTGGGTCGCGGAAAGCGAACATACCCATGCCGGCAATCATGCCAACGATGGAGTATCCCCCGCTGATGCGGTAGTGGGCCTCGCGAACGGCGCGGAACACTTGACTGACATCGAAATAGGTATCACCTTCAATACGCACCTGCCGCTTCCCGAGCTTCTGCAACTCATGTGCTAGGACGTTGAGCAGGACCTCTGAATCTAATGTCGTGTTCACATGCCTGAGATCGTCTCGATAGAGCTTGTGCGCCTGTTCCTCTGCATTGACCAGATTCCCGTTATGCGCCAGCGTGATTCCGTAGGGAGAGTTGACGTAGAGTGGCTGTGCTTCTGCCGTAGAGCAGGTTCCAGCAGTAGGATAGCGCACATGGCCGATACCCATAGATCCGGTCAAGCGCTCTAGATGTCGCTTGTAGAAGACGTCTCGCACCAGCCCATTCGACTTGCGCCCATGGAACTGATCCTCAGCACAGGTGACTATGCCGGCGGCATCTTGACCACGGTGCTGTAACACCAGCAGGCCATCATAAATCAGCGGTGAAGCCGTCACTTCCGGGGTGCCTACGATACCGATGATGCCGCACATATCGCATCCCCGCTCCTCTCGCCTAGCAGTCGGTATTTGGACATTGGGCCAACCAATGGATTGGTCTCCTCACGCTGGCGGACGCCGGTTACGCTTGGCCCAGCGGAATCCCCGCCTGCGGGCTGTCGCACCATATCCGCAGGAGGAGCACTGCCTCTTCTGCTTGTGATACGAGTGGCGACCACAGCGCCGGCAGCGGATGTGAGTGCTCTTCTGGCGCTTCCCCATGCTCGGTGTACCCTTACTCATGTCCTCACCACTCTGCCGTAGGCAGCCCGGCGACCGGTGCGCCCATTATGAGTATTACCCGGAGTATTGAGTTGGCTCATTCAGCCGAATCGTCATTTTCTACCGCGGTGAAGTCTTCTGAATTCAGTTCAAGGAGGGGGTCGTCTGCATACTCTCGACCGCTTACCATAGCCAGCAATAATCCGAAGCAGATACCGAGTGCTATCCATCCAGCGCACTCGACGACCAGCAATCTTAGTACGGTTGTGGAGAACTGGGACCAGATATCATCGACTACTCCAGGAAGCAGCATGCCGGAGTCGATTGCCCAACCATAGATCAGTGCAGCCACGACAGTCGTCAGGAACATTCCCAGAGCCTGTTCGGTGATTCGCGCCTGCCTGTGAGCGAAGGCCAACGTGAATGTGAACAGCATCCCCGTCGTCAGCATGAATGAGACGATTGCTGAGTGAAAGAAGCGCATTCCAATATCGACGTTTGAGACCTCCCCGCGCACCTCAAGGTGGACGTTCGCCACGAAGATGCACAGAATCAGCATCAGTAGGACCATCGCCAAGGTCTGCCAGTCGCGCTTGGCATCACCATCGTTTGTATTCATCACTCATCACCCCTAGATTCAGGTGGATGTGACGCTAGGATTTCGCGGACACGCGATTCTTCGGTCTCACTCAATGGAGCAACTGGTTCAGGTACAGGCATGTTGCGTTCACCAATCCAGACCACCAGCACGAACAGCATCAGTGCAGAACCGCCGCCAACGAGAATGCCAAGCATGTCCCCAAGAGCGCCCCATGAAGCGCTGCGCCAGAAGACCGGGTCGTCTTGTTCGGTTCCCTGAGCCAGCAGGAAAATCAGCAGTATGAACGAGATGATTGCGATGCTGCCCATGGTAAGCGCCTCGCGCCAGCGTCGATCTCCCATCATGATGGTGAAAGCAGCCGCGAATCCGCCGATGACGACCAGCAGAGTCAGCAGGCTGGTGATCTGGTGCAACCAGAATGGATTAGAGGCCCCAGATAATTCTGGTCGGTCTACGAACAGCAACCATCCCAACCAAGCTATTCCGCCCGCGAGGAGTAGGAATCCACCTTGTCGGACTCCCTCGGGTAGCGGAGAGAATGGTGTTGGCCCACCGAACAATGCCAGCAGGCAGCCTATGGCGCACATTACCGTCGGTCCGAGTAGCATGATTCCTAGGTGCAGAATCTGTCTTTCTCCTGTGGAGGATTGACTCCAATCGTTGAGCAGAGGGGCCACTAGGCATCCCAGCAACAGCACTCTTCCCGCCCACTTGCGCTGTGAATCACGCGCCAGCATCAGGGCAGCCCCCAGCGGCAATAGGGCCAGTGGCAGCCAGAAGTGGACGAGCAGCGCTGTATCGGGCATCACGCAATCGAACGCGATGCGGGGCCCGTGGGACTTAGAAGTTCGGAGTACACAACGCCAGCATACGGACTAGTGATGCCTTGTCAGACCACGACACGCTCAAATAGGGGCCGTCGGTCGAAGCCACGCCCGTAGGGCGATGGAGATTGCTACAATGGTAAAGATGCCACGTCAGGTGAAGCGCTACAGCCCATCGGCTGGAAAGCACACCATGCACACCGTCGAACGGGTGAAGAAGAGGAAAGCGAGCGAGCTCAAGTGGGGTCAGCGCAGGTTCCGCAGGGTCACCGCCGGTTACCGTGGATTCCCTCGTCCAAAACCCGATGGTCGTGAGAAGCCGACCCGACGTGTAAATCTCATCTACCGCTGTACCGAGACTGGTAAGGCGCATGTCCCCAAGGGGAAGCGTGCGAAGAAGTTTGAACTCGTGGACAAATGAAGGAGTCGATTAGATGAGTGAAGAGCGTAAATTCCACCGCGTCGAATGCCGTGACTGTGGAAGTGAGCAGATTCTGTTCGTCCGTGCCTGCACTAAGATCTCCTGCAATGTCTGCGGCGCCACGTTAGCTCGACCGGCTGGAGGAAAGGCGGAATTAGTGAGCGCCAACATCCTCGAGACCCTTGAGTGAACAGGTGCTGTCCAATGAGTTCGAAGTCTGAATGGCCCGAAGAGGGCGAACTCGTCGTTTGCACGGTGAAAAGCGTCGTGCAGAATGGAGCATACCTAAACCTCGATGGCTACGACCGCGAGGGTTTCGTGTTCATCGGCGAGATCGCTGCTGGCTGGGTCAAGAACATCCGCGGCCACGTTCGCGTCGGCCAGAGAGTTGTTGGCAAGGTCACCAGGGTACGCAAGGACCGACAGAGCGTCGATCTTTCGTTGAAATCCGTCAACGAAGAGCGAAGACGGGAAGCACTGCAGGCATGGAAGAATGAGAACCGTGCCCGCCAACTGCTCAAGATTACCGGCGAGCGCTCGGGTTGGGAAGAGAGCAGAACTGCTGAGATGGCCACTGAACTGACCGAGGCATTCGGAACTCTCTACGGCGCCTTCGAAGAAGCGGTCATCGACCCCGAAGCGCTGCAACAGATGGGCTACGAGGGTGACTGGATTACGGTGTTCGTGGAACTCGCGGTTGAGAACATCGTTCCGCCATTCGTCGCCGTGCGCGGCCATCTGGAAATCATGGTTCCAAATGAATCGGGCATCGAGGTCATCAGCAACGCGCTGGCTGTCGCCGAGGAGAAGGGTTCAGAGGGCGATGAAGTGGAGGTTACCTGTCATTATGACGGGGCTCCACATTACCGAGTCGAGATTCGTGCACCGGATTACAAGTCAGCAGAGGTCGCATGGAATGCTGTGGAACAGGCTGTCCTGCCAGCGGTGAAATCAGCAGGTGGTACGGCGAGCGCGGAGCGGATCTAGTCCCTTCTGACATCAACTCCCGTAGATGGCCTCTTGAGGATTAGATGACAGGTAAGCGCAAAGAACCTTGAATGCAAGCAACGGACAGAGGTGGTGACATGGCTCGAACGCGACTCCAGCGCTGTACCGCCTGCGGTGCTTACGGTCTCTCGACCACCTGTTCTCACTGCGGACAGTCAGCACAGTCTGCCGTTCCTCTGCGTTTTTCCCCTGAGGACCCACAGGCTGAACGCCGACGGGAGTTCCAGAATGTCACGAGTTCTCAGTGGGCACAGTCTCTTCCAGTTCCAACACCGAAGGGGTCAAAGACGGTCGCTGAAGGGGCCGCAGAGTCGGAGGAAGAGGAATGACCAGAGTGACTCTACTGTGGGAAGATGGGGCCGAGTCCCTTCCCAAACATCACTATCTGCTTGAGGCGGTTCCTGGAGTGGGCAATGTGGGCAAATTGGTACTCGATACCTTGGTGAACACACACCCCAGCCGTACAGTTCTGCGCATTCTCCATCCCGATCTCCCACCTCACGCAACCTTGGACGACGACGGATTGCTCGAGCCTCCATGCATGACAATCAGTGCAGTTGACCTTCCCTCACGGGAGACCATACTCGTACTCACTGCTAACTTCCAGCCGTTGAGTCCTGCCGGTCAGTATGAGGTGGCCACAGCGGTTCTCGACCTGTGCTCCGAGGGCGAGACGGGATTGCTGCTGATTCTCGCAGGTCTGGCCGCCGAAGTCGAACAGGAAGCAGTCCATCTGGTGTGCGCAAGCGCCGATGACAAGGAAGCCATGGAAGCCCGTGGACTCGAGGTTGGCGGCGAGCATCCTTCTGCCGGAATCATCGGGCTGACTGGACTACTGGCCTCGCTCGCACCCATCAGCGGAGTGCCTAGCGCGTGCGTGGTTGCAGAGACTGCCGGAACCAGTGTCGATATCATCGGGGCGGACCGGCTGGCGAAGTGGATTGAGGATTCCTTCGAATTGCAGTTGGGGTTGGAGCTCGACTCGACCGAGACCACCGCAGAGAAGTTGCGCGAGTTCTTTGAACTCGATGAGATTGCTGAGATAGACCTCGGTCTCGGTAAGGGCGCCGAAGGCGACTCCGAGGCATTCTACGCCTGACTAGTTACGCTCTCAACCGATTCGGGCAGCGAACTGTTGATGCGGTGTACCGCCGGACGTGGACGGGTATCACATGTCTCAAACTGGAGGATTACGCAGTCTGAAGTTGAGTACCATCTCGCACATCGCAGTCATCCTGTTCATCTCGGTACTGGCCTTGATCCATCTCAAGTCTGTCATCCAGCCTTTCGTTGTGGCAGTACTGTTGTTCCTGCTAATCCGTCCTGCCGCCAAATGGTTCGAGGAGCGCTATGGTCACCCCTTGGCAGCTTACGGTATGCTCGTGTTCACGGTCGTTGTCATACTATTCTTCGTATCCATCCTACTCTACGCCAACATGCAGGCATTCACAGATGAAGTGCCTGAACTGAACATCAAATTGCATGAGCGCATTACCTGGTTGGAGAGCATCACGCTGTTCGGATACTCATTCGACACGAGCGCTTTGACGGACCAGATCACTGTCGAGTCAATCGAAACGTTCGCCACCGACTTGCTCGGTTCGCTGGCAAGTTTCACCGCGTTCGCGCTCACCGCACTCATCTTCCTGCTGTTCATCATCCTAGAGGCTGAGACTCTTCCGGGACGCATCAAGGCGGCTTATCCAGAAGAGATGGAGCGCATGCTGGGCATCGCTTCCAACTCAGGGGAGGGAATCAACACCTACGTCATTACCCGTGCAACCGTTGCGTTGGGACAGTCTGTGTGTTGCGGAGCACTGCTCTTCCTGTTCGGCATCCCCGGTTGGTTTCTGTGGGCGTGCATCACCTTCCTGTTGGATTTCATACCCTACATCGGGGGCTTGATTGCCACAGTCCCCCCTCTTCTGCTCGGATTCATCATCCTAGAACCGACAACTGCTCTTCTGCTGCTTGCTATTCTGGTCACCAATCAACAGCTATGGGGGGGCCTCATCGAGCCGCAGTTGTCCGGTCAGCGCCTCGATATATCTCCGATAGTGCTTCTAATCGTGGTCGCCTTCTGGGGATGGGCCTGGGGAATCATGGGGATGGTTCTCGGGGTGCCATTGGCGGTGATTATGAAGATCGTTCTGGAGAGCGATTCGCGGACCAAGCCAATCGCCATGCTGCTATCACGTCACCCACATGGCAGCGAAGAAGAATGAGTCTCTTCATCCACCGGATGAGACGACGACGAGTTCGATGCTGATGTCAGAGGTGATGCGGCTGTCGTGAGGGACGATTATACCATCGTGGATTGCCAGTACCGTACTTGGAGGGATGTCCAGCAGTTCGAGCACCTTGCGGATGGTCGCACCGTCGTCGACCTCGACTGAATGCTCCTCGCCCTCGTGGGTAACCCCGACCTGCATTGATTGAACCGAATCGCACACAGGTAATCATGCTTATCAGAAATGGGAGGGTCGAAGGGCCACAGCCGAGATCGCATAGCCCGGTATCGCGGTGGATTCGAAATCCACTGTCCTTTGGACGCGGGAGTTCAAATCTCTCTCTCGGCGCCTATAATCGCACTGAGCCGCGCTATTCGTCAGGAACGAATCGTGTGGTGAGCGCCCAGGTTGCCTTACCTTCAATCAGCAGGTTACCGTACTGGTCTTTGGTGGTGGCACCGACCACCAGCACATCGTGACCACGCTCAGGTGTGTAGGCGAGCAGCATCTCGCGGACCTTCGAGCGATTCCAGAGTTGGAATCCGATGACCCCTGTTGCATCGACGAGCCGTACCCCCCACTTGCCCCCTCCGTCGGAGTATTCCTTGTGCTCGAAGTTGAACAACCGTCCACGGATGTTCCAACGCTGTTGCTGAACCTCAGCGGGCGGTGTGTCTGTAGCCTGCGGGGTTGGAGCGGGTTCGATGTTTCCGCGCCCACCCACATCTATGCGAGTGTGGTTGCCGAGGTGTTTCTTGTATCCGGCGGCAGGGATGACATTGCACAGTCGCACCATCGCCCCCTGTACTAGCCATTCTGGTTGTACGTACCCCTCCTGCTTCACCACGACCGCGACCCATTCACCGTTATCGAAGTCGAGGAAAAATTCCAGTGCTTCGACCTCATTCTTGGGCCACTGGAGTTCCATCCTAGGGTCGCGTACCGTCCCTCTAACGTCCTTCCACGGATCTATATCGGCTATTGCAGTGCATTCGATGGTCGTCTGCACCAATAACGGATTGGGGGCTTCGCCACCGTTAGCAAGTTCGACGCGAAATGGTGACCCGGGACAGACCGCGGCGTATTCACACTGCTCGCAACGGGTATCGGGGTGCAATGCAGGCTTTCCGGAAGGTTCGCCGCCCGGGGAGAAAATGCGCACCTGTTCCGGTTCTGGCGGGAAATCATCCTCATCGAGGACATCAGGCTCCTTGATGCGCTCAAACACACCGTGGAGCCGCCCCTCAAGCCTGAGCATCGCTGCCTCATCGGGGACGCGCATGGGCTTACGGGCGGGAACGCCGAGATACCAGATCTCCTCTGCCGCTACCATCTCCTTACGGTCGTGCGTCACCCACCACAGGTAGGCGTAGGCAGCCATCTGGTCAGGATACCCGAATGAGTAGTCTGAGGTGCCAGAACTCGCCTTCACGTCGAAAATGCGCACCTCACCTGTCCAGCGATAGACCAGATCATACTCTCCTTGCAACCACCCCTCAGGGTGTACAGCCGTCATGGAGAAATCGCTGGCGTCCGGGTCGCAGAACCAAGGTCTTGCCAACTCCCACGCCTCACACCAGGTGACGTCTCCATCCTCCCTCGCTGCGGGATGAGGGTCAGGATGTTCGTACGGAAACCCGTCCGGAGCGGGCCACTGCGGTCTCTCTCCTCCTGTTCGGAATCCTGTGAGGTGCGGCCCACCTCCGGCGGCGATGCAGGCTTCGACCTCATCGAGGTGAAAGCGGATACCAGCTCTGACCATCTCATGAATAGATTCCAGTTTCTCCGCCTCGAACTCGTCCCAATCTCCGACTCGATTGCCATCCGCCTCCCACTTTTCTCGCTCGGCAGCCCACTCACGCGGGAAGTGTAGTTCGGCACGGGCGAGCGCCCATTGCTCTAGTTCAGCGCGACTGCTGGGCCATTCATTCTCGGGACGTGTAGGTAGATTGGGCCCGGGCCAGTCAGCGGCAGGGAGAGTCGAAGGACGTTGAATCGGGTCGAGGTCTCGGCCAGCATGGTTGTGGACGACGTCCATCAATGGGGAATCGAATGTTTCCGATGCATCGTCAGGAAAGATGAGCACAGGTGAATCACGCATGACGCGACAGAGGGCATCCTCAACGGAATGCCCCATCCCAAATATCGGCGGATTCCCGCCCAGCAAGCCGAGTTCGTAGCGGTTCCACCACATTCGCGGGCAACGCCGATGCATGTCCGCCTGCGTGTGCGACAGACGGGAGTAAGGACCGACGGGGTCGTCTTGTGGAGGGTCGTGGACCGGCATGAATAGGTAGGTCGCGTCCACCGTTCTTGAAGGATGCGGGAATCAGCCGCTCTTCTCCACTTCAAGTCGCGTCGTCCGCTGGTCGATTCTGAGTTGGGGAACTCCGTCTCGCCATCCTAGTTCAGCAACCATGACTCGTAGTTGATCGCCCACTGTGAGTTGGGTGAATGACTGGGTGATGGACGAGCCGAATGCCACTACCTCGATGACATCCTCGCCATCCCATATGTGACAGGTCTGCATGCTCCATGGTCTGCCGGTCACGCCGACTCCGCTGTTCGCCCCTCGACTGACCACCAGTCCGCTCACGCTCGCTTTGGTGGGGATGAGTCCAAGTCGGGTGAACTCTATCGCTTCGGGTGCTTCAGATGCAGGCTTGACACTGCTGTGCTCGTCGAGATAGAGTCGTGGCATCCTGCGCCACTGTCCCGGTGCGACATCGAGCAGCACGGCGTCTTCCAGTTGAGGCAACTCGCCGAAAGAGTCGGCCCCCATCTCCTCGACTACCACGCTGACGTCGCCGACAGCCAGTGATGCTCCGTAGACGTGCTCACCGTAGTGATTCGCCATCGGCCCCCAGTGTCCGGTGAGTCTGCCGCGCACATGCAGTCGCCTGGGTATGTCGCGGATGCGGGTGCAGGGTGTTTTCGGTACAAGGGCACGTGCTAGTCCATCAGGTTCGACACTGGAGAACTCCGGAGGCACGACTTCAGCCAAGCCCGCCGCCCGCGCCGTGATGGGCGCAGCGTCACAGAAGGCTGCTGCATTGCACATGTTGCAAGTTCTCTCCTTCGCTGCCACCACGTTGGTCACGGGCAGCGGAACTCCTCCAGGTGAGTGATTGACCCACGGTGCGGGGTCGGCCAGAGGGACGTCGGTCGGATGCAGACCCGACTGGGTCATCCTGTCATGGATATCCTTCCAGCGAGCCGCTTCTTCTGCCAGTTCATCCGGTTGCAGTAACTCGACCAGTTTTCGGTGCGGACCAGCGAGATACCACCCCTCGAGTCCCGAGACCTTTCCTGCATCGACGCGATCAGGTGGACGTGCATCCGTGTCGCGGGTCACATCCCAGAGCCATTGGTAGAAGCGAATCTGTATCGGCAGACCTGCAGAGAAGCCGCTCGTGCCAGCGCTCGCCTTCAGGTCGACTATGCGTACAGAGCCATCCCAGCGCTGCACCATGTCCAACTCTCCCGCTGCCCAGCCATCCGGATGGAACTGCCTCTGAGGATCGGCTACACGTGTGTCCTTCACCCAAGGACGTGCGACCTCCCAAGCTTCCCAGAGAGAGATGGCCCCATCCTTCTGGAATCCACTCGCCGCGCTGCGAGATGGCTGTTCACCAGGCTTCACCGGGGCCTCATCCCAGCAGGGGGCGGGAACCCCGAATGGATCTCCTGATTCACGATATACAGTGAGATGTGGGCCACCTCCAGCACCTAAGCAAGCATTCACTTCCTCAAGTTGGAGTTCGAGCCCACCGGTGATGAGCATGCTCATTCGCTCAGCATTGACATCTGCTATGTCGGTGCCACCAGCACGCCAGACGACATTTTCCCAATCCTGAGTGAGTCTCCTCAATGTCTCTTCAACCACCGAGGGCATGACTTCGGCAATCCATTTGCGCAGACTGTCAATATCGGTGACCTGCATCTCTCCAGTGGGTGCTGGAGCCTCAAGCCCGTCCTGCTCTCTGGAGAATACCACCCATGCTGAACGAATCGGCATCGGTGTGCCATCTGCAGACAGTCTCTCCATCAGCAGGCCACCGACCGCCTCCTCGGCGATGTGGCCGATGAGCATGGCCGGATTCTGTGGTTGAGCTACTCCAACACGTCTGCTATAGAACCACTGACGTGGGCACCGTTCCCATGTGACTAAACCGCTGGCTGACATTCTTCTGCGACTCTTCCAGAGATAGCCAGCGGCAGGAGGTAGCATCACTGGCATCGTATCGCCCTCAGGAATAGTAGTAGTCGCCAGACGCTTTCTGACCACGGTCCTTCTGTGATCCTTCCTTGTTGATTCGTGGCCGCTTCGAGTCATGGTCGCGACGGAAGGTGACCTCGACCCCTTCGAGGAACCGATTCATCCCCTCCTGCAACGGGAGCGGACCCACCGCAGTTCCTTGCTTGCCCCCTTCTCCTTCAAAGACGAGCAAGGAATCACTGACGATATCGATGAAGTAGATGTCGTGGTCAATCACCAGCGCCGACTTCGCATTGGTCTCCATCGTTCGTCGGATGGCTTTGGCCGCCTCCATGCGTGAGTTCGCATCAAGGTGGGCACTCGGTTCGTCGAGCAGGTAGATGTCCGCATCTCTGCCGAGGCAGATGACGATACTCACCGCCTGCAGTTCTCCACCAGACAATTGTTGTGCGTTCAGTTCGAGCAACTGGTCGACCTGCATGGTTCGTAGCACTCGGCTCTGGAACTCACCCTCGTGCCAACGCTGCCCCAGTTCCGCATCGAGCCACTCGCGTACCGTGCAATCATGCTCGCATACCACGTGCTGTGGCTTGTAGGAAATGTCAGCCTCCATCGTACACCAGCCGTCGTCCATCTCCAATTCGCCAGCGATGATCTTCGCATAGGTCGTCTTTCCAGTGGCATTCGGTCCGACCACTCCGACCACTTCTGCCTGATGCAGCTTCCCTTCACCGGTCTCGAGAGAGAACTCTCCCAGAGTCTTCGCAATCCCACCCCATTCGAGGATGGCGGGGCCGACTGCTTCAGCGCGGGTGCTACCGCGAACGAACGAGATGGGTTTGTCGCGGATGCGCACGTTCTCTTCGGAGAGGAAACCATCGAGGTAGGCGTTGATCGCCTTGCGTGTCGTGCGCGGCGGCGTGAAGATGCCGAAGGCAGCGCGCTCACCGTAGACGATGTGAACAAGGTCGGAGAGCACATCGAGAATGGCCAGGTCGTGCTCGATGACGATTACTCGATGCTCCTGAGCCAGCCGTTGCAGGATTTTCACCACCCGCATACGCTCGAAGATGTCGAGGTAGGAGGATGGCTCGTCGAAGAAGTAGACATCAACATCTCTGAGCAACGTGGCGCCAATCGCCAGTCGCTGCAACTCGCCGCCCGACAACTCACTCACCTCACGCTCTAACAGATGGTCGATACCGAGTTCAACAGTTACCTCGTCCATGGCTTTGCGCTCGTCGGCATGAGTAAGGAGTTCACCCACCTTGCCAGTGAACTGTTTGGGTATGTGGTCGACGTATTGCGGTTTGACAGCCACCTTGACCTTCTCATCAAGGATATCGGTGAAGTAGTCCCGTAGTTCACCTCTTGGCTGCGTATCACACGCCTCCGTCCAGGTAGGATTCTCGTTGAGCCAATCCCCCAGATTAGGCACTAACTGACCAGACAGGATGTTGATTGCGGTCGACTTGCCCATTCCATTCTGACCGAGAATTCCCACCACCTGCTTTTCACGCGGCACGGGCAGTCGGAACAACCGGAACCCGTTCTGCGAGTATCGGTGAATCTTGTCGACTTCCAACTCTGCGGGAAGATTCTGGATGATTATCGCATCGAACGGACACTTGTGGATACAGATTCCACAACCGATGCACAGCGGTTCGGAGATGATTGGCTTGCCTGAGTCTTCTTCGAACACTATGCATTCGATGCCGTTCAGAACTGGCGGGCAGAACGCCCAGCATTCCTGATTGCACTTCTTCGGCTGGCAACGGTCCTCCAATAGTACAGCGACTCGCATCCAATCCCTCCCGTTTGTTTCCCTTCATGGTCCGTGTTTGATGGTTGCTGCGCTCGGCAGAGCGCCAGCGGGCTTCGCGCTCAGAGGCGCAGGAATCGCTGCTTGGCGTAAACCAGCGCAGCCATCGTCAATTTCTCCGCCTTGGACAGCTTGACTGTCCCATGGAATACATCGCCATCTCGCTTCTTGATCTTCTTGAGTACAGAATGGTAGAACGCCATCATTGCCGCTGGCGAGTAGCGCGTGTTGCGCTCCAGCAGCGGAAGTAATCTCTGCGCACGGAAGTAGTAGGACTCAGCACGCCCGATGAAGTCCGATGTGAACGCCTTCCAGCGTAGGTCGTCTGAGAGGTCTTCGCCCAACTCTTCGGGCTTGATGCCGTGACGTTTCAACTCATCCAGAGGCAGGTAAATTCGGTTTCGCTCGAAGTCTTCAGAGACATCCCTGAGAATGTTGGTCAACTGCATGAAGATGCCCCACGCCTCTGCGAATTCCAGAGCATTTTCATCTTCGTATCCGTAAATGTCGATGCAGGTGAGCCCCACGACGGAGGCAACCCGGTAGCAGTAGCGGTAGAGGTCGTCGAACGTCTGGTAGCGGTTGGTGTAGAGGTCGTCCTCCATTCCTGAAATCAGGTCATCCATGTATGCGCGTGGAATCTCATAGCGTGTCACCACGTCTTTCAGCGCCACAAACACCGGGTCGGTGCTCGTCTGAGGTGAGTAAGCTGTCGAGAGTTTCTTGCGGAAGAAGAACAACTGCGCCAACTTGTCGCGATAGGTACTCGAATCGAGTACGGACTTGTCACCGGTCAACTCCTCCAGCATCTTTCTGTAGGCCTTCGCCTCTGGGTCGTCTGCTCCCGTGCTTCCAGGGAACACGTCGACGAAGTCTCCGTCAGCGATGTCGTCAGCCCGCCTGCAGAATGCGTAGTAAGCGCACATCGCCAGTCGCTTGTCGTCTGGTAGATACTTGAACGAGTGGTAGAAGTTGCCCGCCTCTCGCTTGGTCAACTCCTCGCAGTAAGCGTATGCTCCCTCTAGCATCTCGGAGGACACCTCCTCTTCTGCCCAGATTGGTGCGTCGATGTCCTCGAACGGGTTGACCAGTTCACCCTGCTTGCCGATGACACCCATGAAGGCGGCTGCTTCACCGACCAACTCATGGGCGGTTATGGATACTGCATGCACTGCGTCGCGAGTGATTTCTACCGCGGCACGAAGTTGGTCGATGCGGTCCAACTCGGAGGCGGTGGAATCAGTGGACGAATCGAGAGAAGGCTCACTCTCAACATGCTCCACCAACTCTGCATCGAGTGGGGCCCCGGTCACTTCGGCTTTCTCTTCCATAGCGCCTCATCCGCACCGTGCCGTTGAATGCCCTATGAACCTCACGGAGACCAGAGCGCACCAATTGGATTCAGGCATTGCGGTGTGCGTTGAGTAGATTCTGGCTCCGTCTTCGAGAGGGCAGGGCGAGGATTGTGCTGTTCTTCAGTTGCTTGATCTCAGGACGCAGGATTTTGATTCGGTTATCGGCGTCCAGGACGTTCTGTTCGCGCAGCAGCTTCAGGGTGCGCTGACCGATGAGTACCGGTAACATACAGGCGCCGCGCAGTCTGAACTGGCTGTAAGGTAACAGTCCGATGTACTCCACCGCCGCCTCAAGATGCGCATCCGCCCTGTCGATGTATCCATCGAACAGCGGACGAAATGCTTCGATGTTCTCAGACCGTAGCAGGTCATGAGGCTCCAGTCCGTGCTCTGCCAACGACTTACTTGGAATGTAGCAACGACCCATGCGCAGATCCTCAGGCAGGTCGCGCAGGATGTTGATTAGTTGCAACGCCTTGCCGAATCGCACCCCAGTCTCGAACAGCCGCGCCTCGGTCTCGCTGTCGGCCTCGAACATATGCTCGAGCGTCAAATGCGTCCAGAACTCACCTACGCTACCGGCTACGCGGTAGGTGTAATCGTCGAGCTCCTCTTCCTCGACCAGCGGGATGATGATCTCTCCCTCAGCATCTGCAAACCGCTGCAAATCGAGGCTCTGTCCACCGATGATGATGTCTAGGCACTCCCTGATTCGTTGCTGGTCGATGGCAGGAAACAGGTCTAGGCAGGAGACAGAATCGGCGACCTTCTCCAGTAATCTAGCCTCCCCTGAGTTACTTTGCTGATGAATCAGGTTGGAGAGGTCCGGCAGCGTGCTGGAGCGACCCTGGACACGTTCGTTGTACTGCTCAAGTGCCCCCAGCATCTCCTTTGTGGACACGCCTTTCGAATCGGCGATGGTGTCCGATGTGCGTGCCAAGAGGTACAGCAATCCCACCTGAGGCCGAATTCCAGAGGGCAACGCCCTGAGAGTGAGATAGAACGAGCGCGAGGTTTCCTCGAGCAGCGAGTCGATTTCTTGATTGATCAGTTTGGACATGACACCCCACTTCCTCTGACCGTGGCTCGGGCTGGGACCGTCTGCCTCATCAATTGTGGCCGAAATCGAATCATACGCCTTTGGCTTGGTTTGTCACCGACCCCGCGCGTGAGTGGTGCATTCGCGGCAACCGTTTTTATTGAGTGACGGGGCGACCACGTGTTGAGGCGTCGCCATGGATTGTCAGGTGTGTGAGGAAGAGATTCCAGAGGACTCCATTTTCTGCCCTGAATGCGGCGGGCGTCAGGACCTCTCTGGAGCACGCTTCGCCGCCACCGGTTCGACCGCGAGCCGGGGTGTCGGCGTCGTCACTCCTCAGGCGATTGAATCTCAGCGTGAGCAGCAGCATCAGGCTGCACCTGACGCACGTCCGATGAGCGCGGAGATGCTCAACCAACTCGCAAGTGGAATGGCTCCCAGCGAACAACCTGAAGAAACTCCGGTAGCGAACATGGAGGATATGTTCGCCCAGGCTGCTGGTGGAGCCAGTGGGATGACTAGCATGGACGATGTAGTCGACAGGCTGCATGATGCAGAGGTGGAGCAGAAGGAGAATGCACGCTCTGAGTGGCTCAGGATGAACCAACAGACCGCTGCCGACGTGATTTCCTCAGTGAATTCTGAACTACCAGCCCATCTGCGCAAACAGGATGAGCACGCAGCCGGAGCAGCTCGCTTCCTAGAGGAGACACTAGGAGATGACATGCAATCCTCAGATGCCCCTTCTATCAGTCTGCTGCGCCGAATGTGCGAGGTCGCAGTACGGAGAGTGGCGCGTAAGCGTGGCGTAGCTGTGGAATCACCACAGGTGGCGCTTGAGGAGGATGAACTGGCCCGAGTCAATGTGACCTACATCGATGATGGACGGGTACTCGACACTCCGGCGGACCTCGGGGGGGCGTTCGAACACGCGATATCCACCGAGATCGCCCTCAAAGGACTCGATATCTCTGTGGCTGTTACTCTGTTCTGCTCAAAAGACGAGACGCTCGAACATGTGCACGGAGATCTCGCCGAACGTGTGATTCCCGACGATGTCGAGAAGTTCGCCTGTGAGGCATGCGGACACTATCCCGTGATTGACGACGACCCAGCCTGTCCCGGTTGCGGAGCCGTGTTCGAGGAGGCCGAGGACGAAGAGGAGTTCGAGGGTCCATCCGGAGGAGGTCCGCCACCCGGTCCTCGTCGCGGTGGCCCACCCCAAGGAGGGCCGCGCAGAGGCGGTCCACCAGGAGGCGGCGGAGGTCCCCCAGCAAGAGGAGGCGGCCCACCCGGTGGTGGAGGGCGAGGCCCTCCATCTGGCGGCCCACCAAGAGGTGGTTCCGGAGGAGGCCCCCCCAGCGGCGGTCCATCTGGAGGCCCCCCCCGCGGTGGTCCAAGCGGCCCCTCTGGTGGACGCGGTCCCGGCGGTCCCCCTAGTGGAGGCGGCCCAGGAGGACCCCCTCCCAGCGGCGGTCCCAGTGGCGGCCCGCCACGCAAAGGTGGCCCACCGAAAGGCCCGAAACGCGGCCCCCCTAGGCGCTAATCAGAGAAACAGCGACCACACTACGGCTGCGGCCAGAGCGAGCAGGATGATACCGACCACGAAGTCGATCTGCTTGCCTCGTTTCCTCAACTCATCGAGCAATGGAGACCCGGACAGAGCCAATGCCACGATGACGTACCAGGCCGTGTCAATCACCAGCGCCACAGTGGCCAGAATCAATCGCTCCTGCATCGGCATTCCCGCATCGATG
Source organism: uncultured Candidatus Poseidoniales archaeon (assembly GCA_963999385.1). Taxonomy (GTDB): domain Archaea; phylum Thermoplasmatota; class Poseidoniia; order Poseidoniales; family Thalassarchaeaceae; genus JAKUTA01. Next base: position 17,029 of record CAXEUS010000237.1, read on the forward strand.
AACTGGCTGAATATG
>CAXEUS010000238.1:0-3612 GCA_963999385.1 uncultured Candidatus Poseidoniales archaeon
GCTTTCGTGTTCTCAGTGATGGCCGCCTCCATTCCATCGGGGTCGAGGGTGTGGTAGGCTTCCTCTACATCGACGAACACAGGGGTGGCTCCGACCTGGTCGATGCACGTGGCGCTGGCGATGAAGGTGTGCGAGGGGACGATGACCTCGTCTCCGGGGCCCACTCCGAGAAGACGTAGGGCCGCTATCAGGGCCACCGAGCCGTTGGAGCAGGGGGTGCCAGCCATGGCGCCGCAGAACTCAGCCCACTCAGCGCCGAACGCCTTGCTGTGCGCTCCTTTGATCCACTGTCCCGAGTCGAGAACTTCGAGCACTGCGGCGCGCATCTCGTCATCGATATGCATCTTCGCAAGCTGCACCCGCTCGACACTCATCCTCGACCCTCGGCGGGGGGCCGTCTTGACTCGCCTACTTGAGTGCGCTGGAATGTGTCAGAAGGCGGCGAAGGGGTGGTTCGCTGCGTTGATAAGAACGGGACCAATCCGTGTTCCTACCCATGAGCAGGGGTTGCCAAGCTTGGTCAACGGCGCTGGGATGAGGTCCCAGTCCTCAGCGGTTCGCAGGTTCAAATCCTGCCCTCTGCATCAATGAATGGAATGTGATTAGGCAACGGAGGTTGGATTGGATTCCATATTCCGGGGAACGGGGAGTTGCTTCCGGATTCCGAACTGTTAAGGGGCTACCCCCAAGCGGCAAGGGCGATGGGTGATTGGAGCAGGAGGCACCGGTCCAAGGCGCTGGTGCGCGATGTGTCGCCTCGCTTCACCGACGCTCTAGCACACTATTTCGGAAATGGTCCAACTGACGTAGCGGCATCTGAAAGAGCGCACGAACAGTATGTGGCTGCGCTGATTGACCATGGAGTGGAAGTGAAGCGACTCGCGAGTACGCCAGACCATCCAGATTGCTGCTTCATCGAGGATACCGCAGTGGTGGTCGATGACACCGTGGTAATCTGTAACATGGGACACCCCAGTCGAGCGGGGGAGGTGGAAGCGGTGCGTGAGGCTCTGAATGGTCACTTGGAGGTGTTGAGAATGCCCGAGGGTGCCAAACTGGATGGAGGTGACGTGTTATTCTTCGACGACATGTTCCTCGTCGGGCGCTCTGTTCGTTCCAATGCCGCGGGGGTGGATTTCCTGACGTCAACCATCCGCGACTGTGGATATGATGTGGATGTTATCGACGTCCCAGAGAGCACTCTGCACCTATCCACTGTCTGTTCCTCGCCCGCCCCTGGTATGCTACTAACTCCAGAGGGGCACCTAACCCCTGAACAACTCGCACCTCTCAAAGCGGAGGGGCATGAGGTAGTTTGGGTCCCTAATGAGGAGGCGTATGGTGCGAACACCATTGGATTCGAAGGTGACCGTGTCATTGTCTCATCTGACTATCCAGTGACTTCGGCGACGCTGGAAGAGCGTGGATTCACGCTAACTGAAGTGGATATGGAGCATATTCGCGCTGCCGATGGTTCACTCACCTGCCTCAGGCTGTTCTACGGCTGAAATGAGATTCTTGTAGCCGGCGAGTTGAACTGATTGTTGTCTGTCCCAGTGCACATGCGCGGGCGGGCTCTGTTGCTGACATTGCTGTTCTGCGCCTCTATGCTGTCCGGTTGCTTCGGGGATGAGGACGTGGGTCCTCCCTCTGCTGCGGACCTCGATGTGGGGGCGTCTACTCTGGTTGGTGGGGTGTTCCAGTACGTCGATCTGCGTGCTGATGTCGACTTGGCGGTCTACGTTCCCTATCTCCTCCAATCGCCAGAGTCTGGATTCATCCAGAATTCAACTGTCGTGGATATCAATGGGGGAGATTCTGTCGAACTACTGCTGCTCGCTCCGCCACGTATTGATTCGATGTTTTTCCTCATAGGCAATCAGGGGCGCGAACATTGGCCAGTGCGGGCCGCCAACGAATCGTGGGCGACGTGGGTGGGCCGCGGCGCAGCGCTCAGTCCGGATGGGGGTGGAATCGAACGAGTGGTGATGGAAAACACGACTGTCGATGCAGTCAACAACAGTGGAAAGGATGGAGGGCGGGTAGCCTGGACAACGCTCAATGTGGTTCGACCAATGGCGGCGGCATTCGGTGAAGACGAAGGGGGGCAGCACGCAACCGGACTCATTCATGGTAGAACAGTCTACGACCGACTGCATGCCATCACCGACCCTGCATACGACCTAACTGACATCGACCGGCGCGCCGGCTACTGGGACCGGTGGGCCGGCCAAGGTAACGCTGCCTACGAGGATGCGGCGCAGTATCTGATTCGTGAACTAGAGTCATTCGGATTGGAAGTGATGACGCACCGCTTCGAGTTCACTGATATCTTCAACAAACAGAATCCAGAGGCGTACAACATCTGCGGATATCGATGGGGGGAAGTGACACCCGATGAGTGGTTGGTGTTCGGTGCTCACTTCGATGTAGCTCCACCCGCAAACTCCGCGCTTCCATTCGTCGACCCTCATATCACTGGTAGCCGCACTTATGGCACCCGCGTCGGAGCCTACGACAATACCGCGGGAACCAGTATGGTACTCGAGACTGCAAAGGCGATGTCCGAATTCAAATCACGGCGGACGATGGTGTTCTGCCTCTGGTCGGGTGAGGAAGGTGGAAAGCGTGGCTCAGATTACTGGACAGAATACTGGGTCGCTGATGACAACCCGCATGTCACGGTGACCAATTACGTCAACCTCGACATGGCTGGGGTGAACTGGCCTGGTGGAGGTGGTGCTCCACATGGTGACCCAGACCCAGAGCCATCTGAGAGTGGTTATCCTAAGGACACCGAAGTGTGGCCGATGAGAGTCTACATTGGCCCGACCGCCTCGCATGAGAACAACAGCCAGCAGGGAATGGTGAGCCTTTCAGAGTGGATTGGTGCCGATGCGCTTGGACTGGAGGAGCAGATTGGTAGTCTGGTGGGCGCCGGATTCGAAGAGAGTACGTGGAAGTATGACTCGTGGATCGAAGGAGGGCGCAAGGAGATAATCATCTACGAAGATACCACGGCGCGCTCAGACCACGCTTCGTTCCAGGACAACCTAGGTACAGTGACCCTCGGATTTGGGGGTCTGGTCGACGGGTACTGGTGCTACCATCAGACGTGCGACACGCTAGCAGAGATGGAGGCGTGGATGGACACCACAGGCAAGGACTACGGTGAGGAGAACACAGGTGTGTCAAACCTCGTCAACTCTCTCGACCTGATTACCTGGTGGGCTGTCTTTTCGTTCTTCCATCTGGACGAGCAGCCGATACTGAATCAGCTCGAGTGAGTGCGTTGTATCACCCGATTAAACCGGCGATGGTATCGACCCACCCCATCTGCATGCCTGTGAATAAAGCGTAGACTGCAAAGGCGAAGATGGAGATGGTCGCCCAGAAAACGGGCTCGGACCAGGTCTTGATCTTACGACCGTCAAGCGGCCCGAACGGAAGCATGTTGAATGCCCCGAGGATGGAATTAGCCGCCAACCAATAGAATACCACTGAATCGAGTAACCAGTTGCTACCAAACACTCCAATCAACACCCCACCCACACCAATTCCGATGATGAGTAGTGCCAGATTCACCAATGGACCTGCGATTGCGATGTGCCC
>CAXEUS010000239.1:0-4027 GCA_963999385.1 uncultured Candidatus Poseidoniales archaeon
CCCTGCTCAAAACATTTGATTCCATCTTGGAATCTCTCGACTTCTCCATAGGCAGTACCCATGTTGTAGAGTGTGGCCCCGGTGACGCCACTAGGGTCGATTGACATCGCCTTGTGATAGGCTTCTATGCACTCACCATAGCGCTCTAGATAGTAAAGCGCGTTTCCTCGCGCATTGAGTAGACGAATGACCATTGCATCATCATTTACGAACGAGGGTAGCGCCTTCTCGAAACAGGCTAGCGACTCGGCGTACTTGTCGTCAGTCAGCAGAGCGAGTCCCTTGTTGTACCACTCTATGTCTGGATTGGCAACTGAGGTGGAATCTCTGATTCCAGGGACACCACCGTCAGCAGCGCTCGCCGCTGATTCAGTATCCAGAGCAACCTTGGCAAGGTCTACCTCTGGGTTGTCCTCAACGACTCTTCGCTCTTCCGCTTCATGCTCATGCGCCTCGGCAACACTGTCCAAAGCACTCTCGGCCTGAGCGACCTCCTCTGAGCTCACTGGTTCGGGAGATGGTTCAGGGTCCGGGTTCGATTCTACGGGGGTTACTGGAGCATCTAGGTCACCCCACGGGTCCTCATCAACCGGTGAATCAGACTCCGAATCTGGGGTTTGCGCCACTAATGGTTCAGGTTCAGGGGCGACCTGTACGACAGGTTCAGGAGTAAATTCAGGAGCGGGTTCGGCCTCCTCTACGGGTGTTTCGCCAGTCAATCCAGCGATTTTGTTCTCAATCTTCGCGGCAGTCTCAATCTCGCCAGCTGCCACGAATGTACTACGCAGTCCTTGCCACAGAGCGACATCTTCGCGTGCGTGCTCAATCTCTGCTCGCCACGCTTTCACTGCCTGCGCATGGTCGCCAGAAAGGGTGAGCGCGCGTGCCCTGAGCACTGCATTGTCCCGCCCCCCATCGTTTGGTATGAACTTGAGAGCCTCAGTCGCCAACGCCGGCCCCTCTGGAAGTGTTACGGGTAGCTCTCCAACCTGATCAAGAACTGCGCTCTCTCCTTCACCAATGTCTACTAGTAACTGGGCGAACTCAACCCCATCAGGATGTTGCGGTTCGGAGTTGAGCAGGGCTCTCCAAGCGTCAATTGATTGCTCCAGGCGCCCAAGTTGCATCGATACATCAGCCAACGCTCGAGCCGCATTTGTGTAATCACTTCTGAGTGTCAGCGCGGTCTCAAAGCATGTCGCGGCGGTATCTATGTGCTCCCCTTTGCGATGCAATGTTCCCAGATTGTACCACGACGAGGAGTCCTGGTTGTCAAGTTCGAGGGCGTAGTTGAACGATTCGATGGCATTCTCATCCAACCCCATACGGGCCATCGCGTTAGCGGCAATTCGCCAGCAGCGTGGGTCTTCAGCCGCGGTGGTGTGCAGGTGATCTCGGAGCAAATCCAACGCATCCTCGAAATCGCCAGCCTTCACCATCTGGGCAGCGAGGTCAGCCAGTGCGTCCAAATCAGCATCCTTCTCTTCGGCGACTGGTTCAGGAACCGGTGCCGGCTCTGGAACAGATTCGAGTACCGGTTCGGCTTGTACTGGTGCCGCCGCCTCAACAGCGGATTCAGGAATAGACTCAGATGCAGGCGCCTCACTCATCTGAGGGGGTTCCGTACCGGATGCAATCTCAGAGAGCAGGGGGTGTGAGGGGAAAGAACGGAGGCCAATGTGAGCCCAGCGAGCAGCATCTACAGATTCTCCATTACGCGAAAGTATGACCGCGAGATTGGCTGCTGCTGGCCCATGGTCCGACTGCATGTCGAGACAGATGCTGAATGATTTCTGGGCCTCCTCGATGTTACCGTCCATCTCGTGAACCACTCCTCGATTGAACCATGCCATCGCGTTACTTGCATCGATTGCAATCACCTGATTGAACTTGGAGAGAGCCTCCTTTGACTTACCCTCTCTGCCGAGTTCTTCGCCGTCAGCCAATAGAGAGTCAATGTCGTCTCCATCATCTCCAGCGACTTCATCGGGTTCCTCTTCATCATCAGTTGATTCAGATGAAAGACGCCCCCTGAAGCTGTCTGCAGCTTCCGATGTCTTCTCCACGATACCACTTCCAGCCTCTCCGACCTTTTGGAATACTGGAATCACATGTCCACCCACGGTCTCGGTCATCTTTTCGATGACCGGCTCAACTTTGTCTGCCACTTTCTGGACACCATCGCTAATTGCCTCAGACGCCTCGCTGAATTTCTCCTTGATTGCACTGGTGCGCTTTGGTGGCACACCGAAGAGGGCCCCGTCGCAGTTGGAGCATGTGGCTTCTCTACCGTCTAGGGCGGTGTCGCAGTGGGGACATGATTCATGGCCGTGCTCGGGCATGTTCAACAGGGCTTCGACCCTCACCATTCACGGATAAGGGTTCTCTGTGTGCGCATACGCGCGTGCGAGGCAAACATACGTTGGAGCGGGAAAACGTATGAAGAGACGTCGACTCGCCGTAGCATGGCCGACGAACCAGTGCGCGTGATGGGTCTTTCAGGAAGTATCAGTGCATCATCCGCTAATCAGAGCCTACTCACCCTGGCTCTCCGAGCGGCTGAGCAGGCTGGTGCAGAGATAGTTAGATGGGATCTTGAGGAGAACCCCCTGCCTCTGGTGGGAGCAGCTGATTCGTGGGAAGATGAGAATGTCAAGGCGTTCCAGAAGATGGCGAAGAGCGTCGATGCGTTCATCGTCAGCAGTCCTGAGTATCACGGGTCGGTGTCTGGCGTCATCAAGAATCAGTTTGACTGGCTCTATTTCGAACATGTGGAAGGGAAGACGTTCGGTTTGATGTCGACTCTCGGAGGCCAGACGAATTCGAATACACTCAATCACCTGCGTCTGATAGTGCGCTGGCTGCGGGCATGGACGGTGCCGACCCAAGTCGCTGTAGGTAAAGTGAAGAACGCATTCAATGATGATGGTGAACTTGCTGATGAAGAGTTGGCGAACAGGGTCGAAAAACTAGCCCATGAGGTGATTGATCACGCTAACCGGATGCGCGATTGAACATTCTTCGCGCGAATGATTGCACATTTGAACAATCAAGTATCCCCTCCACCTACAAGGGATTCTAGGTGCGTCAAGGACCACTGCGCCGCGTCGCGCACCTCATCATCATCATCTTCCAAACTGTCCACGAGCACTGGGACCACCCGCGCATCGGGGAAGCGTGCGAGAAGTTCTACGGCCAGACGGCGCAAGGTTGCTGTGCGATCAGTGGCTGCCTGGATAACCAGGGGGATTGCCCTGTCAGCCTCAAACTGTCCTATCTGCTGCAGAGCAGTGTGGCGCACCCGCGACTCATCGTCTTCAATTCCCCGAGCGAGGTAAGGCAGTGCTGCGGGATGTCCAATACGGCCCAGTGCCTCATGTGCGTGGAACCTTACAGTCACGTCCGGGTCGTCAACGCAGCGTCCAATCTGCTCGATTACAACATCATCGCCCAATCTCCCAAGCGCGGTCAGACTCCCTCTGCGTACCAGGGGGTTGGGATTGCGGCAACCGTCCAATAGCGAATCAAAATATCCGATATGCACCAATGCAGCCACTCCATTGGTGTGCAATTCCCGTTCTGACAACGCATTCACCAGCGCAGCGCAGCCTCGCGCATCTCCAATCATCCCCAACGCCTCGATTGCGCTGTTGCGCACAGTCGTATCCAACATCGGGTCAGCAACCATCGCACTCAGGGGCTTCGTCGCTCGCTTTCCAAGCCTGAAGGCCATCTCTGGGTCCTTGCCCGCCACGGCGACACCCTGGCTCACCGTGCGGTGGACGGAAATCAATCGGATTATTCCCTGTATGAGGATGAAATCGATGGTGAGCAGGAGGAACATCACGAGATGTCGACCCCAGATTGAATCGAACTGCACATTGGAGACATGCACGTCATAAACTTCAGACCAGTCAAGCAATGAGCGGAAGAACAGGTCGACACCAAAGGCCATCCAGGTGGACATGGTCGCACCCGCATCTACCTCATAGAGATTGAAGAGTCGCTGACTCAATTCAAGCAGTAG
>CAXEUS010000240.1:0-8756 GCA_963999385.1 uncultured Candidatus Poseidoniales archaeon
AACCGCTGGAATGTGAGCGGAAGCTGGTCGATGATGGAGCCGGAGGCCGCTCCTTGGTTGAACGAGATGGATAACGGTGCGCGGTTTGATGCTGTGATTACAGGGACATGGATTGTGTCCGCGGAGCATGTCGGTGCTCAGGGAAGCATGACCGCCTTCCTAGACGTTGAGGTATTCCCCGGGGAACTGGAACGCATCGAACTTGAGGGTCAAAGTGAGCGCATCTCGGCCGATGAGTCATTCGATTTCCAGCCGAGATTATTCGACGCGGATGGGAACATTCTCACGGATATTCTGCTCAACTGGACCTTCACACACGACGGTAATTCCTACGACGACACAAACTCCCTCAGGTCAACTGATGGGGTTTGGCATCCGCAGTTGGCTGGACACTATGACGTGCTTGTTGATGCTGGAGGGATATTCTATCGAATCGGCATCGAAGTCGACCCAGGAATGCCGCACGTGATTCATTCAGTGCAACCGGACGGATTCGTCATAACCAGCGGTGAATTGGTTGAGTTGGTAATCAACGCCACCGATTTGGATGGCAATGATTTCGGCATCGATGTTCTGTGGATGCTGCCGCATGATTCGATTGAATTGGAGAATGGTTCTCGCAGTGGTCACTACCTTGTCCGTGGGCTTGTGGCCGGAGAGCACACACTCGCCTTCACCACCGGATTAGCTAACGGTGAATTGCGTATCGAGGTCAAACCGGGAGCCCCTCACAAGATTGAGATTGAGTTGTCGAGTGATAACGCTCAGACCGGAGACACGCTCGACATAGAGGTGCGAGTTCTTGACTACGGAGGGAATATGCTTGATGTGGACGCTGAACAGGTGGAAGTGTCGTCAAGCGCTGGGAAGATTACCCATGACACCGGAACACATTGGCAGTTGATACTCGATAATCCGGGCGTCCAACAGCGTGTCCAGGCGAATTACTCCGGAATAGAAGACGACGGGGTCTTCCTAGACGTCGATGCCGACCCGCTGTACGCTTTCGGCGTCTCTGGTATGGCAACAATGATCTGGGGTGGTGTGGCAGGTGTCGTATTCTTGTTCCTGCTTCTGATAGGACTCGTACGCTCCCGCGCTCGTCGAGAGATCACATCGATGGAGATGCTTTACGAAGATGTGGAAGATCCGAAAGAGTCTGCTCCAGTTGCCACTCTGGCAGCACTTCACACCCGTCAGTTCCGCCGCCCCGCTCATTCCAAGCCTGTACTGGATGCTCCGCTGAGTGGACCACCTATGGCGGCGTCATCCGCTGCATATTTCCAACCGCATCCTCAGCATGGCTGGAATCCCTACCAGTACGCGGCTTGGATGCAGGCCCAGCAACCGCAAGCCGCTCAGTACTACGCACCAGTCCATGTCACTTCACAGCACATCTCCACCCCGATGGAGCAACCCACACCACAGCAGCCGTCAGCGCCTCAGACCATGGGACAGAGTTCTGAATCTTCGCCCGAGGCCACTCCCGAGGATGTCACGGCAGAGACTTCTGGAGTCATTGATGATGATACGTGGACCGATGAGCGAATTCGACAGTGGTGTGCGACCCAAGGTTGGGATGAATCGCAGATTTCCACCTATCTCGAGCAACTTCATGCCACAACGTCGGGCGGCGTTGCTTACGAGCAGGAAACAGAGTCCCCCTCAACAGAGAATGCGGAGCCTGTGGCCGAGAGATTGGCTGACGTGCGCGAATCTGGTGTCATGAAAGCGATGGATGGAACAGAACAGGGAAGCACCGGATGGTACCTGGATGCTGAGGGGCGACCCTCATATTGGACCGTGGATGCCGCCGGCAACTGGGAGAGGGAGAAGTGAGCGATATGCAGCCTGTACGACACCATTTCTCCTTCGTGCTGCTACTAATCTCTCTGCTGCTTACATCGTCGCTGGCATCCATGCTACCTCACGAACTATCGCCTCAGATCAGTGCCGCTTCTGGTAGGACATGCGGTGGGCCGGATGATGTCGCCAGCATTGAGATTCTGCCACCCGGGCCGGTTTCTGTGATGGCTGATGGCAGTCAGTTGTTCAACATCACACTCAAGGATGCGTCAGGCCTTCCCGTCGCCGGAAACGCTGACTGGGGTACTGACAACGGTTCACTTGTCTCTCAGGGTTCAACATCCATTCTGTACTACCCGTGGTCGATTGGGATTCACCAGGTTTGGGCTTGCGTCGGTGATGTCAACAAGACCGTGGAAATTGATGTCGTGATTGGTTCTCCCATAGATCTGCAGTTGACTGCCGCTGACAACAACATCACTGCCGATGAGACACTGGTACTCGATGTACTCCAGTTCGATTCCCGTGGCAACAGCGGTTCGGTGTTCGTCCCCTCGTCCAACTGGGTCATTCCCGAAGGCTCTGCAATCGAGTTGCTTCCTGGTGAATTACCACGATGGATTCCAGGCCCGGTCGGACGATTCAACATCAGCGTGTCAGTAGATGGATTCAGCGATGTCTGGGAGGTGAATGTCAGCCGCGGTGCCGCCCAGAACCTGTTCATTGAGCATGATAGCATCTCAATCACTTCAGATGATGAACTCGACCTGATGATGGTCGTCGCCGACCAGCGAGACAACCGTTGGGCGGTCAACGGTACTTGGTCTACCATTGACGATGAATCCAGCGTCTGGTTGACTCAAGATGGAGCGACAGCTTCCTTTGAGGGCAATACGGTCGGCTCGTACACGATTCGGGCTATCTACAGCGGTCCGGACAATGGCAACGTCATGATGATGGAAGAGGTGACCATCGAGGTTACTCCGGGAAATATCGCTCAGATTTCACTTGCAGGGCATGACTCGAATCTGCTCACCGGTGAATCCTTGGAACTCTTACCGGTTGCCCAGGACCTCGATGGCAACACCATCACCGCTGCCACGTTCAACTGGAGCGTCGACGGCCAGTCTGGTATCAGTGCAATCGATGCGCTGAACGAGACATTCACCGCCTCAGCACACGGTCAGCACAACATCTTCGCCGAAGCAGGTGGAATTCCCACACAGATTCGTGTTCAGGTAGATTGGTCTCCACCGGTCGACCTCAATCTCACCGATTCAAACGGCGACTGGTATCTCACAGTCGTCACTGGTCAATCACTCGACCTGCATGTTTCGGGTCTGGACGTGATGGGTACCTGGCACGATTACAACCCCATCTGGCAGGTAGATGAATCGCATGGGACGATTGAGGAGTCCGGTGGCGAAGGTGACTTCGTCTTCCACGCCGAAGGTGTAGGATGGATTCAACTCAGGGCATTCGTAGGTCAGACTGAGCATACCTTCCTGGTGAACCTGCTTCCCGGGCAACTTGACTATCTGGTCATCAACTCTCCCGAGGAGGGCACACAGGGAGAGACAGTTCAGTTCACCGTAGAGGGATTCGACATCAGTGACAATTCAGTGGCTATTCCCACATGCGATGTCAGTATCGTATCCTCTGCTGGGGAGGCAACATGCGAAGATGATGTATGGACGCTGAACCTGGAAAATCATGGTGAGCAGCAATCGATCAGGGCGACCTATGATGAAGCTGAAAGCAACCCTGCATTCATTGATGTCCAGTCCACCTTGCTCTCCGGTCAACTCGGTACCAGTGAGGAGGTGATGGCCTTGGGAAGCTTGTTCGTCGGGCTTCTGATTGCTGTGCTGCTTGTGATGGCATACCGCCGAGCGGGTAGGGTGGCATATGACGCCGAGTACGAAGACGACGATGAGTACGAGTCGATGTCTGATTCACCTTCGGCCCCCAGCCTTATGGGGATGCCTCAGCCGGCCGCCGCACCCCCGATACCTCCTGGTGTTGTTCCCCCTCCGGGGCAGATGCCCCCGCCAGCCATTTCTGGAGCGCCACCACTACCAAATCAGGGATTGGCACGCGCCATTTCCAGTCAGAGAGTCAAGCTAAGACATAGAGGTCAGCAAGCGCCGAAACCCACTGCGCCGCCACCGGCGTTCCTGTTCGGGCAAGGACTCGCCACCAACTCAACGACCGCTGCTCTGCCCCAGCCTCAACCCGGTGTCTTTGTTCAATCAAAGTCGGAGTACGGGTGGGGTGATTCTCCTTTGCAACAGGGGCCACAATCGAATGAATATGGATGGGAATCCGATACTGAGCCACAGCCCACGACTTCTATTGCGCCCACTGACGCTCCAGCGACTCAGGAACCGGAAGATGAACGTGAATCGGACGGATTATCCAGTGCGCTAGCTGCGTTCGGCACTACAGAGACTGAGGGGGCGTCCGAAGTCGATGAGGATGTTGAGGAAGTGTTCGAAGAGACCGTCGCCGACGAAGCAGAAGACGGTCATTCAGATGATGACGTCGATGAATCTGATTTGGGTGTCAATGAGGACTGGGGGGGAGACTGGAACGATGGTCTCGATGATCCGTGGGCTGATGTGGATTCCCCAGACCCCGGTCTCGGACCGATGACCGTGGATGGAGGCATCTTGAAATCACTGCCCGGAACGCGTGCTGGTGAGTCGGGATGGTATCTTTTCTCTGACGGAAAGCCCTCGCTGTGGGAGTTCCGCACGGTTGGCTGGGAACGGGTTGAGTGAAAAAAACCCAGATTTTCCTCCAATAATTGGCATTTTTCCGACGGTTTAATTAACAAATAGGACATTATCAATTACGAGAGTAGTATTCTCGGAAGGCGATGTTCAGGAGGTTTGTTAGCGCATGGATTCGATATTCTGGTTGGTGATTGCCCCATCGATTCTGGTTCTGTTGTGGATACCTTACTCCATCTGGGTACTATTTTCCAGTAAGCGCGGAAGAGTAGGAGACGGTGAAGAGTCAATTCCCATCCCTCGGCCTGGACCAACTCGGACGCGTATGCCGCCGTTGACCCCAGATGTGAGCGAGAATGGTGAATGGCATGAAGACGGTCACGAATGGCTGGAGCATCCTCAGAATTCCAACGTATGGTGGGTACGTGATATGATTACAGGACGTTGGTTGCGAACCTGAACACTCAGTAGGATTCTTCCTCATTGGGGAAATCGCCTGAGCGTACGTCAGTCACGTAATTCTGCACAGCCCCTGTAATCTCGTCGTAGAGTTGCAGATAGCGGCGTAGGAACCGCGGATTGAATTCGTGGGTGATGCCGAGTAGGTCGTGCAGCACCAGTACCTGTCCGTCACAATCCGGACCCGCGCCGATTCCTATGGTGGGAATCGTCAGACTCTTGCTCGCCGCTGCAGCCAGGTCAGCGGGAATCTTCTCGTAGACGATTGAGAAGCAACCCGCCTCTTCGAGGAGTTTCGAATCCTGCATCAGTTTCTGCGCTTCCTCTTCCTCCTTGGCGCGCACGGTGTAGGTGCCGAACTTGTAGATCGATTGCGGAGTGAGCCCCAGATGTCCCATCACCGGGATGCCTGCACTCAGGATCCGCTCCACCGACTCGACGACTTCAGAGCCGCCCTCGAGTTTGACAGCGTGCGCACCGCTCTCCTTCATGATGCGAATCGCACTAGCGAGCGCCTCCTTCGAATCTCCCTGATAGGAGCCGAACGGCATATCCACGACGATGAGCGCGCGGTCGACCGCCCGGACAACGCACTGGGCGTGGTAGATCATCTGGTCGAGGGTTATTGGAACCGTGGTGTCATTGCCAGCCATCACGTTCGAGGCCGAATCTCCCACGAGGATGACATCGACTCCACCTCCGTCGACAATCTTCGCAAGGGAGTAATCGTATGCGGTGAGCATGGTGATTTTCTCACCACTCTCCTTCATGTCCAGAAGAGTGTGGGTGGTAACCTTGCGTGCCTTACTCGCTACAGACATTGTTCTAACCCCCACTGGCGCCCCCTCCAATCACACATCTCGCTTCAATGCGACGGCCCCTCACGCGGAGGCAAATGAGCGCTTTTCTCATCCGAACAGGATGTACGCACCCACGCCGAACAGCGTCACATCGACGATGGCGTGGGAGAGATACGCAGGCCATACTGAGCGGTAGCGCAGATAGGTCCACGACCAGACGCAACCGCCGGTGAAGATTCCGAGTGAGGCGAGCAGGTTCGCCCACCAAGGGAACAGAACGAGCATGGCGAGGGTGTGATGTGACATGAACGCCAGCCCGGCGAGCGGGACGGCCAGTTTTCCGCCGACCAGACTCTCAAATTTGGAGAAGATGAACCAGCGGAACAGGTATTCCTCCATCACCGAGTTGAACAGCACCCACCACAGGAACGCGGCGAGGTAGACCAATGGGTTCAGCAATCCATACGGCTCCATAGTACTGCGGATGAGTTCTCTGTCGAGGTATTGACTCCCTATGAGAAACCATCCTCCAAGCATCGCCACGCTCATTCCCACTCCGAGTGCTGCGGCCACTCCGAACCCGCCCAACTCGGGCTTCGACCATGACCGCTCACGCTCGTCCACCTTCAGGTGCCATGCGGCTGGCAGTCCGATCTGCCACACCTTACCACCCAGCCACGCAACGCTCCCTGCCCCTCCTGGAAAGGCAAGCGATGCCAGTATGGCTACGCTGGCGGCAGGCGCGCTGAGCAGCAGCGCGAGCACGTCCCTGGCGCGTTGCTCCATGGGGTATCCTCGTGTGCGCACTTCACTTGAGGGTTGACTATTCGAGTCCGATTCATTCCTCAGAATCGTCGCCCGCTTCGACTTCGAACGAATTCAGGAATTCCTCGATATCGATGATACCGTTTCCGTTGATGTCAACCTCATGGAACATGTTGCGAAGGTGGAAATGGTCCAGTTCCGGCTCGAGGATGTTCATCGCCTGGATGAACTCGTGCAATGTGAGGTGGTCCGGGTGGTTCTTGTCCCACCAATCGTGCAACTCGCTGATTTTGTACGGTCGGTGGTGATGTCCGCAGGAATGGAACACCATCCAGCGCCTCTCTCTCTCAGATTGCTCTGGGTTGGTAAACTTGGTCAGCGCCGTTCGCCACGGGGTCAACATCGGGTGTGCTCTCGACCTGCCGTAGGAGAAGTAGACGACAAGTCCGAGAACGGCGCAGGATGTAGCACCGATGACCGCCTTCTCGCCCATGGCGTAGATGAGCAGCACTCCACCAGCTATTCCGAAAATCTGAGTCAGAGGATACAGTGGTGATTTGAATACTGGTTTGTACCACGAGTGGGATTGGGAGGCACGACGTAATACGAGAACACACGAATTGACGACGATGAAGATCATGATCTGGAACCCCGATGCGAGTTTAGCGACATCGTGAACCGGCAGAAAGATGATTGCCGCTGCCATGGCGACGCCGGTGCCGATTATCGTCCAGTGTGGGGTCTCGAACAGGGAGTTCACATCCTCCAGAGCCTGAGGTAGGAGATTGTCTCGCGCCATCGCGAACGGGTAACGAGAGGACGCCAGAATGCCTGCGAGTGCCATCGACGTCATCGTCAGGATCGCCAACAGTGAGGCGGTTAGCCCGAGCAGTGGTCCCCCTACGCTGTCAGCGAATACGTACATCGGGTCCTCACGCGCCTCTCCATCTGAGATGTAAGCGCTCGGCTCCACCGCAGCCATCATGATGTAGACGATTCCAGAGTAGAGTATAGCGCTGATGAACAGGGAGAACATGATGCCACGAGGGAGATTCTTCTCAGGCAGTTTCACCTCTTCAGCCACTGCTGCAATCTTGGTCACGCCCGCATAAGATACGAACACGAATGCGGCGGTTTCAGCCAAGGATTTCCATCCTCCACCGAACGCCCCTTCCCCGAGTGGGCGCATCCAGTCGGGTTCCGCAGTGAGTGCAGCCCAGATGGAGAGTGCGATAAGGAAGAGTACCGAGATGGCGATGACAACGGTCTGCACCTTCTTAATCAACTGGACTCCCACGATGTTGATGCAGACGATTATCACCAGCAACATGAGAGCGGCGAATGTCGCATTGAATGAGAATCCCAACAGAGATTCGATGACCCATAGATATGCGGAGAAACCGATGAGCGCGAATGCCGCCTTGAGCAGGAAAGAGGCCCACAGACCGAGCCCTGCGACGGTTCCGAACAGGGGTCCATAGGTCCTCTCGATGTAGATGTAGTCACCACCTGAAGTCGGCATCGCTGTTCCAAGTTCAGCCTTCGAAATGGCACCGGGAAGCACCACTAGTGCCGCAATCAAATAGGCCAACCAGACCCCCGAGCCGCCTAGGTCGACCATGGCCAGCGCTGGCAGTACGAACAGGCCGGAACCGAGCATCGCGGAGAGCGAGATGATGACCACTGACCAGATACCGAGTTTTCTTTCGAGCGTGTTCGAAATCAACTCGACTTCCTTGTAGACGAAGTCGATGACTCCGGGAGGCATGAATGGGCGACTTGGGGACCCCTTTAGAGCATACGGACCCACAGAAGTGCCGGTTCACGGGTTGCGCCGCTATTCGATTCTAGCGATGACCTTGAACTCGACAGCAATAGGTGTTGGTAGCGCGGAGACAGCAATCGTTGTGCGCGCTGCTAGAATGTCGGCGAAGTATTCGTTGTAGACCTCGTTGTAGCCTGAGAAATCGCGTTCCATGTCGACGAGGAAGACGAGACAATCGATGATACGACCCAGATTGGAACCCGCCCCTTCGAGGACTGTTCGGATGTTCTCAATCACAGCTCTGGTCTGAGCCTTGATGTCATAGTCGAGCGGATTTCCTTCCTCATCGTGAATCGGGCCTCCGGGAATCTCGTTGGTGGTAGGGTCTCGTGGTCCGGTGCCGGAGACGTAAATCGTCTGCCCTAC
>CAXEUS010000241.1:0-4090 GCA_963999385.1 uncultured Candidatus Poseidoniales archaeon
AGAGGAATATCGGTGATGGAGTCTGGGTTGATGTCGATGACGCATGGACTGAGGTGACCCTGCGACCACTGGCTGGTTTCATCGGAGAGATTACCATCGAAACCGAGGAAGTCGAGGAGGAGGTCGTCGAACGCTATCGTCTGGTTGCTCGCGATGGGCATGTAGTACTCGATAGAATCTCGATCGATCCACTCATTCTGCAATCACCGATTGCCCGAGATGGTGAGGCTGCCGGACTGTATTTCACCGAAAACATGGGTTCAATTATGCTCTACATCATCTTGATGGTGGCACTCATGGTCATCGTCGTGCTCATCGTGATGAATCGCAATCTAGGCAAAGTCGATCACGAAGGTTCCTCGCTTGACCAAACAGACGATGTCATCGCTGACATGGGCGCACCGCCGCCGCCGCAAGGGTTCGACCCCGACGCCCCCCCACCAGACAAACCACCACCACCGCCATCGGGATTCGATCCGAACGAGATACCCGTCGGAGCCACTCCACCCTCTCCTCCTACTAGTGCAGAATCGTCATCCGTTGATGCGACCACGCAGGAACAACCGGTCGTTGACAGCACTCATTCAAGTTCTGAGGGATGGACAGACATACAGTTGCTGGCGCAGGGGTGGACGCATGAGCAGGTGGAGGCTTGGAAGGGGCAGCAGAAGGAGGGGAAGGCGGCACTGTCGAAGCTTAACTTCTCTGAATCGGTACTTCAGCGAGTGATGACGGAGCACGGAATCGTCGACCGCGAAGCATTCCTGACATACTCCGTGTCGTTTGATGTCGACGGAAACAACTACCTCAACGCCGATGAACTCGAACGTGCTGCTCGATGGTTCACAGGTAAGGGCGATGAGTGAATGGATAACGAATCGCCTGATTCTGAACGTCCCCCCTCTGCGGACTCCCCAGCAGCGAGCAAACTGTTGTTCTTGCAAGAACGGATGGTGAACTTCACTCAGCAGTATTCAATGCCCGTGGTTGAGGTCAGCTTGGTAGTATCGAAATACACCAAGCAAATCAGCATGCACCTATCCACCCACGCCTCCGAGCAAGGAGAGGAACTTCCACTACTACTCAGTCAACCATGGCCACTTGAGTCCGGCGATTCTGCTGCGGATGCTGGGGGACAGACCGAGTTCGCGCTCGACAAGGTGCTTGACATGGTCGATGGAGAACGCATCGATATTTTCGACACAATCATCCGCAACGTGATCAATGAATGCGAACTATCGTTAACCGACGCGTTACTGTTCATGCGCGAGTGGGAACATCTTGTACGCAGCCAACTGGCTAGCGCCAGCGGTCCGGGTTCCCTGTTCTCTCCTGTAGAATTCCCCGAAGACTTCTGAGGTCAAGCGGCGACCGAATAGTCGTCTGCGACGGATAGCATCGCAGTCTGGTAAGCGTCGAATATCGACCAAATCCATAGAAGCGGCCAGAGCAGTGCTAGGAGCAATGGGATCTGCAGCATCGCCCAATCGAATCCTTTTCGATGCTGGCGGTTGAAGTGCTGACCGAGGAACAGGAAAGGTACGAATGCCAGCGCGGTGGCGACTAACGGACGTAGTGCCCCCCAAGCACCGAGCCCGCCAGTGAATTCGCTCCAGATGACGAGCAGTACTCTGAATGGAGTCTGCCAGCGAGGGGAGTCGGCAAGCCTCTCAGCCAACCGCTCCTGAAAACTATCGAGAACGCCGTCGGATGCCATCTTCATTTACTCCTAAACCCTCATTCGACTTCAGCCCCACGGCTCTTCGTGCCCGAGTGGATGAGGTTCGTAGGTTCCTTCGTCTGTCACCAGCAAGCGTGACCAGTGCAGTCCTAGCGCGGCCAACAATCCGGCTAGAACGAAGATGACCATGTGGAATGGAACTCCGCTGCGAGTGGTGATTTCGTCGAACCCGACCGTGAAGCGCCAAGCTGTGGTGGCGGACAGCGCGGAGGCGATGAACACGGTCACGATACGGAGTTTCTTTTGCTTGGATGTCAGAATCTCCCAATCTGGGGGGTCAATCTTCATGTTCAAGGCCGCTCGTAGCCACAATGGTAGCAACCGCCGAAAACTGTTGATGGACTGTGAACAGAGCCACAGACCGGCTCCGCAGAGAAACAGCAACATATCCGCTTCAAGTACCGAGTTCATGACAGCAATCACCCCTACTGCATACAGCAACCCATCAGCGAGCATCAGGCTTGAGTACTCTCGTATTCCGCTGTCTTCATCTTGCAACGCATCCCGAGTTTCATCTAGAGCGAACTGGTCTAGGTCTTCGTCGGTAAGGCGCTCCCAGTCGTCCAGTAGCTCAACTCCACTTGGCTGTCCCTCCTTGCCAGCGATAATCTATGTCCTCCTCTCACGCCTATAGCGCGGGATTACTCGAGGTGATGGGAATGCGCAAGATATTGGTCACCGGATTTGAGCCATTTGAAGGCAACAATCACAACATTTCGGGAGAGATTGCCAACCATTTGAATGGAGTAACTGAGGTGGTGGACTTAGGAGAATGCTCTGATCAACAGTGTGCTGAATCTCGTGTGGTCGAGGTGGAGTGGGAGGGGCGCGTGCTGAGCGTCGATGAAGCGGGCAGTTGTGTTGTCTCTGACCTACTCGATCAAGGAGGGGAATGGGATGCGATTCTACAACTCGGCTTTGCCGAGCGCCGCCGTCGGTTGTGCCTTGAATCGGGTGCCATCAACGAGGCTGATTTTCGTATCCCAGACAATAGCGGGCGTCAGCCATCAGAGTCGTTCATCGACGAGAATGGTCTGCCTTTGCAGATGACGACTGCCCCCCTGAAGATGCTTCTAACCGAATTCTCTTCAGATGAGGATGTGCGCAGATCAGACGATGCGGGTCGGTTCGTGTGCAACGAGACCTCCTATCGTACTCTGCGCACGATTGACCGCCTGAATCTTCAAGACCGTCATGGCAGACCTGTTCCCGCTATCTTCCTGCATCTTCCTCCAGTTGAACAGGCACCCATAGAACGCCAGATTGAGTTGGTGCAACGGGTAGGTGCGCTGCTCACACAACGTCCGCGAATCAGAGTCGTAGCAGGCATCATTCTTGCAGACGACGACCGCGTTCTGGCAGCCCGACGGGCTCCCAGTGAAGCGATGCCAGGTAACTGGGAGTTTCCGGGAGGAAAGGTCGAGCCCGGTGAGTCTGAGGAAGAGGCCGTGGAGCGTGAAATTCGAGAAGAGCTTGGTGTCGATGTAGTGCCGTTACGATGTTTGGAACGGCTGGAGCATGGCTACCCCTCGATGGTTGTCGAACTCTCATTCTGGTTGTGCAATCCAGTTGGCGTGCTGGGGGATTTGCATCTGACCGCTCATGACCAGACTCTTTGGTTGGATAATGACGAGTTGACAAGCGTAGCATGGTTGGAACCTGACATAGAATTCATCCGCAGACTGCAGTCAGAAGGCCTATCCAGCATCAGACGGCCGGTCTGACAGCATCAGCCATCAAACCACTCGCGTACTTCTCCGTCGGAACGCATGGCAACCTCATCATCCACATGCCGCGGCACGGAACCACGCCCCTGATGCCAAGTGAACTGTTCGATCCACTCAGCCAATCCTTCTCCACTGATGCTCACCTCAAAGGTCCCTCCGAGTACCCTCTCTCCTGGAAGGACGAACGCCACCTTGCCTGCCAACGCCGCCTGGCGCGAGATTGAGAAGCAGGTGCTCCGGCCATCCGCATCGAGTGCGAACGCCATCGCATCGAGAGCCGTGTCGCAGATACGCTGTTCATGCAATCGTTCCTGTAGCCGTGTCAGTTCCACGTCACTCGCACACAGCACACTCGTTGACATCGAAGTTGGGAAGACATCTCCCGAATCTGCATCGGGCAGTTCGGAGTCGGGAAACAGTTTCAACAGGGCTCGGCGCACCAGTCCGGTGTCGTCAGTGGGTGCTAGTTCCGTCTCCACTCTTGCAGTGACCATCACCCGACCTCGGTGAATCCGAGTTCCCTCCTGATGATGAATCCTGCCTACTGCTCAGTGACAATCTTCACAACCGGTCTGCCTGCAGCATCGCCGAAGCGCGTGGCGGAACATCCTCTGGTAGCGAC
>CAXEUS010000242.1:0-2687 GCA_963999385.1 uncultured Candidatus Poseidoniales archaeon
CCTTCGGCCCCTTCGGGTATGAGAAGTGTACGTCAGAGAACGAGACCCGGGAGGCTCCCTCCTCCAGCGGCGCCGCGCCATCCTGATCGACGATGGTCGGCTCGAGATCGATCATGGCGAACACCCTGCGAGCGCTTGCCTCGGACTTCTGGATCTGGTTTACCAGCATCCCGAGTATGAACAGCGGCATCGACATCCTCGTTGACATCAACAGGAAGATGACTAGACCGCCGGGCGTTATGTCACCGGTCATCATCAGGTATCCACCGGCGGTGGCGAGCAACCCGAAAGCGATGCCAGCGATGACATAGATTCCGGGGAGGAACTTGGTTCGCTCGACGGTCGCCCCGATAGCGTGGTCCATGTAACCACCAGACTCGCGGCCAACCCGATCGAATTCGTAGTCCTCCGCGTTGTACGCCTGCACGACACCCATTCCGGAGATGTTGTTGGCCAACACGGCGTTGATGTCACCGAAGGACTGGCGCGACTCACGGTACTTGCGCTGCACTCTGGTGGAGAAGAAGTAGATCAGCGGCAGTATGATCAGGATTGGAACAAACAGAATCACCGTCAGTTTCCACGAAATCCACAGCAGAATGAAGAAGGCGGTGGAGAAGGTGATGACGATGCGAATCATCGACGTCGAGGCATCGGAAAGGAAGTTCTCCAGTTGATTCACATCGGCTGACAGCACGGCCATGATGTCACCCGTCTGGCGGTCCTCAAAGTAGCGAATCTCCATCTTCAGCAACGATGAGAAGGCAGCCATGCGCACATCGTGCTGCAGATACTGCGCCAGCGTCTCCCACGCATAGTTGGACATACCTTGGAACAGTGCCAATCCGGCGAAGCCCCCGAAGATCAGCAGGCCGTAGAACAGGTAGTCTTCGAACACCATATCGACACCCGAATCTCGGGCGTTGAGGATGGCGTCAGTGAGAAGTCCCATCACTACGAAGGGGAGTAGGTCAAACGCCCGCGCTGCCGCATTCGCCAGTATGCCAACGGCGAAACGCTTCTTGTACGGCTTGATGAATGGGATCACGCGCCACAGTTGTCTTCCGAACATCTGCTTGTCACCGGAGACTGATACGCCATCAGCGCCAACCTCCTCATCTTCCGTAGACTCGCCTCCATGGGGTGACTTAGGTGATGGCAGCATACAGGTCCTCCAGCGCGGGCTCTTGACGAATGGCTTTCAACCCGTCGTACGGCCTGAAAGCCACTGCAATGGGACCGAATCGGATAAGGAGGGAGTGGCCCACCGACGCTTCGCTGCGGGTGTGGTGAAGTGGTATCACCTGAGGTTTCCAACCTCATATCGTGGGTTCAATTCCCGCCACCCGCACTTCAGACTGTTGTGAGTGCGCAGGCTGCGGTGGGGGTTCATTTTACGAGCCCCGACCAGTCGGCGTGTTATGGAGCCGAGAAGATGGTTCGGACTGGTACTCGTGTTCGTCTTCCTTCCGGTGAACGTGCCGTTGTTGCAGATATTCGTGGAACTGCCTGTCAGCGATTCCTCGTACGTCCGGATGGTCATCCTGTTGTTCATCGTCGGCTTGTTGCTGCTGTTCTTCCCCACACGATCAGAAGTGAGCGAGCGAGTACGCGCACGCTCTGGTACCGATGACGAATGAACGAAGTGCTCGGAGCATGCGGGGCAGGACGAGAGGAGCGGAGGTCAGCATGCGCGCGCACAGGACAGTTCTGCTGTTGATGGCTACTTGTCTGGTGTTGCTCGGCTCTCTGCCGATGGCGGCGGCGGCCGATGCAGTCCCACCAGATGTGCCGTACGAACCAGATATTCGCCCGCTGCTACTGTTCGCTGCTGGAGAAGCAGAACTCTCTCCTGAAATGTCAGGAAGTGGTGGGCAGAGCCAGCACAGCTTCCCGTTCGGCGGCATCGCTTCACAACCTTCTGAGGGTCCATTCCTCCAAACCGATGCGTTCGGTAGGGAGGCGCCCATCGGCAGCGAAGAGTGGAACTTCACTCTGTGGACACGCGGCAGCGGCTCGGTCGACTTCGAGGTGCGCATTCATCTCGATGGCAACGAAATCGATGCGGCCAACAGCGGTTCGGTCACCCTGAGCGAAACACCACAGTCGGTGACGGTTTCAGGAGGTGCACTGCCAGACTCGTTGGGGGTGGGGGCGACCCTCGGAATCCGTTGGGAGGTATCATGCAACAACCCGATAGGATCGTGCGACTGCACTGTTCTGTGGGGTAGCGAAGAGACTCCGACCAACCTCTCACTCAACGCTGGCACCTACCAGTTCGACGACCCGTGGGTCGTTGAAGAGGGAGAGATGTATCGTGGCTCGCACGAGAACTACTCACGGCGCGATGTGGTCTGGGGGGTGCATGCTCGCTGGGCGCTGGGAGAACTGCAGATTGATCAGGACAGTCTGGTGCTGCATGCGGATGACGGAGGGGTCGATCGGATTCTGGGGCCATCGACCAAGGAGTCCGCGTCAGATTACGGCATCTACACCTGGGAGATCGAGAAGTGGAACGACGGTGTGAATCTGAAAGGACATGTGATGTGGAACGACTCATCCGGGACGCACGACAAAACCGCTGACGTTCACTTAGAGATGGGTGACAGAGGCCCTAGCATCCTCTCAGGCGGACTCAAGACCACCCTGTTCTACCTCACAATCCCAATTCTCATCGGAGTCGGTTA
>CAXEUS010000243.1:0-2644 GCA_963999385.1 uncultured Candidatus Poseidoniales archaeon
CGATTGCGGAGGATGCGACCGGAGCAATCGTCCCAGCCTGCGCCACTGTGAACAACACTCCTTCGAGCATCCGATGTGTGTCCATCGATATCCAACCCCGTTGCGGCATACCTCTGATGAGTTCGAGTGGACCCCCTTCACACAGGCCTATGTCCAGCACTTCCGGGGGCTGCATGTGCAACAGCCAACTCGCACTGAACTCCCGGGTCATTCCAGTCAAGCCATCGTCGGTGAGAGTAAGTGTGAGTTCCAAGTCTCCAGGTACCAGCATCCCGTCCGCAAGCGGCAGACGAAGCTCGACCGTTCCATTGGAGGATTCGTCAATCTCCACATCCGAAGTTTGCGGAGAGTGGCCTGGCCAGGTCGTGGTCAATCTACCAGAGAAACCTGTCAGTGGGTCGTCGATGTCATTCATCGTGATGCGCACCCATTCACCCAATCCGCGGGCGAACTGCTGTTCCACGCCCGAGGGGTCAATCAAGGTCAACTCGGCTTCCCACGGAACGTCATCTACTGGAATCGTGCGGGTGTTCCACAGTGTCCCGAGATGGTCATAGAGGTGTAACTCGGCAGATTGGCGCTGACTGCCCCACTCGATTATCCAGGTCGCTGAGTAGCAATGTAGCAATGGATCGGTAGCGTTGACCGCTTCTGCAGCGGTCACGGCGCCACGCGTGGCTATGAACACCGGAATCTCAACCGTCAGGTCGTGGTCCGGATCAACAACGCAGGCGGTCAGAGCGTGCTCCATGCCGCGGGTGGCCCCTGATAGAGCCGGATTGGACAACGGGCTGGCGCCGCCCCAGTTGTCCTCGTCTACACCTGCGATGTGGATGCCATGCCACACCGCGATGGCATCGGTCACCTGCAATCCGTTCGGGACTTCAAGCAGGTCGACCAGCCCTTGAGCGTCTCGCACTTCGGCAAGCAAGTCGAGCGTAGCGACGGGGATGTTGATTGGCACCGAGAGGCTCGCATACCACTCGACCGAATCTGAACTCGCGGCCTCGATGAACGTCCACTCGTCACCACTGCCGTTCAGGCGCCAGCCGAGGCGAACGCGCACGACTCCGAAGTCATCGCTGACGAGCGACGTGCAGCCGACGACATCGCCACGAGCGGCTATCAGCGTCGAGCAGGCTAGCGACTCGGCGACGGGCGGCTCGTTGACCTGCAGGTTGAGGATGCCCAGATTATTGTCAACTATGCGCTCTGGGTTGGTCCAGTTTCCAGAAACATAGCGAATCACGTACTCGTTGAAGCCGACCCGCGTCGGCGTCAGGTTGAGTGGCAATATGATTCGGCTGCCAGATTGGTCACCAGGTGGCATCACCAGAGTGTGGTTCGCCAGCAACGTGCCACCAACCCTGTCACGTACCTCAAGGTAGCCGTTCGCTGCCCCTGGACCGACGTTCTCCAACAGTACCTCGATACTGCCGTTGACCCCGATGGACAAAGTGCCGTTCGTGCGCACTGCACTGACGTTGATGTCGTGTAGGATATCGGAGTAAGCGGCCATCTTAGGGTCACCCACCACGGTGCCCATCCACGAAATCATGGGATTAGATGCGTAGTAAACCTCAGCAAGGTTGTAGCCGTATGCGTAGTAGGGATGCAGCACATTCGGATACGAAATAGCCGATAGATATGGCTCGTAGACGTAGCCCTTCACTCCAGATACTCCATCCTCCAGAAGGTCGGCCACCAGACTCTGTCCATAATTCGTATCCCAATCGAACGAGCGACCGCCAGTACTAACCGCGGTCTCAGCAATCGAACCGTCGACCCACTCGAAATGCGGTCTAATCGCCTTCAGATTCATCGTGTCGAAATAGACTGATCCGTTGCGAGTGACGTTATCCAACAGAGCGACCATCCTCACCTTGAACGAGGTGGCGTTCGCATGTGGGCGGAAGCGGATGGTGTCTGAATCCCAACTGTCCGACAGGGTGTTGGGGCTGCTGATGTTAGTTGACAACAGGGACCCGTTGGTATCGTAGCCCTCAATCTCGATGCGGTAGTCTCCGTTCAGCCAGCCCTCCTTGCGCGCGTAGCCGTTGAGAATCCAAGCATGGCCTTGGAGTTCATCTGGGAAGTCATAGTCTTGGTTTACGTAGGTCTCACCAGTTCCTACGGCACTGTAGTCTGGGCAATGCCAAGTGGCCTTGCTGTTTACCGCTGCAACCTCTGTAGCAGCCAGAGTTCGATTCCACACCTGCACCTCATCGATCAGTCCCTCGTAGTAGGTGCTGCCCGCCCGATTGACACCAATCTTGTACAGTTCTATGCTGTCAATCGTACCGTTGGGAACCTGCGTCGTTCTGACCAACTGCCCGTCCATGTACTGCTTGAGTGTGGTATCTTGGAATGTCACTACCAAGTGGGTCCATACTCCAGCACGCATGGCCCCGAACGAGTACGAGACGTTGTGGTAGACCTCCCAATCGCCATCACTTCCCCCGCTCGCCATAATCTGGAACGAATCGTCATCGCCGGCGACGTCGTTGACTGTAATCACCGATGAGTACCGATTCTGACTTGTGTTCTGGGTATTGACCCACAGTGATACCGAGAAGTTTCCACCCCAGTCGTTCACGTCCACCTTGGCGTAGTCATCGCTGCCATCGAAGGAGTAACAGTTTCC
>CAXEUS010000244.1:0-18126 GCA_963999385.1 uncultured Candidatus Poseidoniales archaeon
CGTAGCAGATGGGGTCAGCGGGAGGCTACTACCACGCGGAGACTGGTCTGCATGGCACGATGCCTTGGAACAAGCCTCTGACCCGGACACACGGACCGCATGGGCAGAAGCAGGTCGAGAGAACATCGCGAGCATGGGACTCACTCCTGAAGATCAGGCTGAGGTGCTGGAAGGCATCTTCGCAGGATTGTGGTCCGACGAGGAGGAGTAATCAGCTGGAGAGCATATCAAACCGCTCAATAACCGACTGGTACTCCATTATTCTCGCTCGAATGACTCCTTTCTGACCGGATTGCAGACTCTCTATCTCCTCATTGCGTGATTCGGGGAAGGCGATGGCGACCTCTGAGTCACCTACTTTTCCGATGACCGTCTTACCGTACCTGTACTCTTGTCCTATCCCAATTCTCATGGTGCGCTCGACCTGCTCGATTTGCACAGTTAGATCCCAGAATCGGTCCATTGCTGGCTTGAGCATCTTGAGCTGTTCTGAGTAGGTTTGCAATTCTCCTATCTCCTGAGATAGAGCGATGAACTCGTCTGTAGTGCCGTCAATATTGGATATCGAGGTCGATTCAGGCTGCGATTCTACTGTCTCATCGGGTGCATGCGCTGGCTCCGATTCTAGTTCTGGTTCCTGCTCTACTTCGATTATCTCAGAGACCTGTTCCCTCACCTCATCCAAGCCAACCTCGCCATCTTCGAGAACCTCCTCAATCCGTTCTGGAACTCGATGCGTCGCCGCCCAGCCCGCTGCTGCAGCGGTGATTGCTGCTGCCGCTCCCGCCGCCGCGATGCCCTTGCTGACACCACTGTCGGAGGATATGCGCCCGCGAGCTTTCTCTTCGATTGCATTCATTTTCTCCCATAGGACTCCCCTGAGCCTGTCCTTCTGGTGGTTCGAAAGACCGGACATCCGCTCCTCGAGATGAGAATCCGCGAGTGCGCGCAACTCGTCGATGGAGGCGTCCGGGTCTTCAGCGAGTTCCTCGATAGCGGATGCGACGACCTCTAACTCCCCGGTGATGTCAGCCAGTTCAGAGTCGCTCTCTACCTCAGCCTCCTCCTCGGTTGGTCCATCGTCAATCGACACCTCAAAGGGTACACTGGCGAGCAATTCGTAGCCATTGTTGGCGAAGAAGCGCGCTTCGTAGCCTCCCTCCCCCATTCCATCGGAGAATGTGACGGTTCCATTCCTCGGGCCTTCACGCGCTTCAGCAAATACAGCACCTGATCCATTGGCATAAATCCAATTCCCGTGATGGTTTTCTCCATCAGAAGGTGCCTCTTTACGATAGATACCAATCCAATCAGATGGGTTTCCAGGGCCGTTTTCGAATGTCACTGCGATGAGTTCCTGCGGTTCGAAACTCTCCTTGTTCAAGGAGATCGATGGGCCACCGTCGGATTCAGAATCGGTTTCCTCCGACTTCGTCAGCGCACCCCATGTCTGGGCTCCTACCACTCCATCGACGGTCAACCCGTTGTCGGTCTGGAATTTCACCACCTCTCTGTAGGTCAGGCCTCCGAATGAACCGTCAACAGAGAGGGAGGCACCGTGCTCGTTGAGCAGCTCCTGCAGTTTGCGAACCTCGTCACCGGACGACCCCTTCTCAAGATGCTCTTCGTGGTGCTTGTTCACAGAGCTCTGCAGTGCAGCCATGGTCTTGGGGCCGACGATTCCGTCGACCGTCAATCCATGGTCGGTCTGGAAGTTCCTCACTGCTCTGTCGGTCTGGTTACCGAATGAACCGTCCACACCGATTTCAGCGCCAAACTCGTTGAGCCTTTGCTGGAGAAAACGCACATCCTCGCCCTTCGACCCCTTCTCAATATGTCCGCTCGCGGCGGAGAAGGTCGATTCGATTTGTGACCATGAGTCTTCATCTCCACGAAATTCTGTGACCTGATTCCTGAACTGGGGTGGAATCGATGCCAACTTGACCTTCCTCACACCATCGAGACCGACGCCCAGACCTACGAGGAGTGGCCCAACCGCAAGGACGGTCAGGAGGAGCGCGAGCGGTAGCCACCAACAGGAGTCGTTGAAGGTCGCCGACCAGAACCAAGGGAGCTGCCAGGCGAATATCGCGAACATCAGCCAACCCCCCCCACCAAGAAGACCTCCAGTAAGACCCCCTAGCATCTGGCCCATGGCGTCCTCTCGCTCGCCCATGGTTGACCGAGCATGTGGGCAGTCAATACCGTTGTGCCGTTCATTTGATGGGCCAGTCGCGACCCGTGCCGACCATGAAGCCGGTCCAGAGCGTCGCCATCATCGGTGCTGGCAACATGGGTAGCGGCATCGCGCAGAAGAGCGCACAGGAGGAGTTCGATGTCCAGATGGTGGACCGCGAGCAACAGTGGGTGGAGCGTGGAGAACAGACCATCGCTGACTTCCTCTCTGAAGCGGTCGAGCGACGCATCTTCAGGCCGGAGCAGGTGGAAGCAATCCAGACGCGCATCACGAGCGTGGTTGGAACGGAGAACGTGAGCCCGGACACCGACTTGGTGATCGAGGCTGTGTTCGAGGACTTCGACATCAAGAAGAGCGTCTTCGGAGTCTTGGACGAGGTCTGCGGAGCAGCCACCATCTTCGCATCCAACACATCTTCTCTGTCAGTTAACGATCTGGCGATGGTTGCCGGTCGTCCGGACCGCTTCATCGGATTGCATTTCTTCTATCACCCAGCCAAGAATCGTCTCATCGAAGTCATACCCGCCGAATCCACAAGTGCTGAGGCGCTCGCGCGTACGGTGCAGTACTGCAAGACACTCGGCAAGGTTGTCATCGTCTGTGCGGACCGCCCTGGATTCGTCGTCAACCGCTTCTTCGTCCCCTACCTCAACGAGGCCTGCCTGCTGCTCGATGAGGGAATCGCCACAACCGCTCAGATTGACGCCGTGGCCGCCAAGGCCACCCGCAGCGGTATGGGTCCGTTCGCGCTGATGAATCTCACCGGGCCACCGATTGCTCTGCACGCCAACGACTACCTCGCTGAGCAACTCGATTGCCCTCGGTTCACGGGTGCGGCCAGCCTGCGCTCGCTGGTGGAAGCCGGCGAGATGTGGGAGATTGGTGAAGATACAGAATGTGACGGGGCGACCGCCGCCGTCATTTCGGAACGACTGCTTGGGCAGGTGTTCGCAGTCTGCTCGCAAATCGTCACTGAGCAGGTATGCTCCATGGAGGATGTCGATCGCGGAGCCAAGGTAGGCCTGCGCTGGTCTGGTGGGCCGTTCGAGTTGATGAATCGTATCGGCATCACCGAGGCTCATCGAATGGCAAGCAACTACGCCAATCTTGCGGGATTCGAACTTCCTGCTCTACTAGGTGAACAGGCTGCGAGCGGCGAGCCATTCTCATTCTCATTCATCGATACCGAAATCGCTGACGGTGTGGCAACCGTGCACCTCAACCGTCCAGAGGCAATGAACGCGCTCAATGAGTCAGTGGTCGCCCAACTCGGCGTGTCTCTAGAGGAAGTCAACGGTCGTGACGATGTACACACAATAGTACTCGAAGGAGCTGGTAAAGCGTTCGTGGCAGGGGCCGATGTGAAGTTCTTCGTCGACAAGATCCGCGCTGACGCAGTCGACGACATCCACGCGTTCACAGCCGAAGGACATCGAGTGCTCGGTCTGCTGGAGAACTCACCCAAGACGACCATCGCGCTCACCACCGGCCTCGCTCTCGGAGGTGGGCTCGAACTCGCGCTCGCCTGCGACTACAGAGTGGGAACCCGGCGCACCACGTTCCGCTTCCCAGAGACGAGCATAGGCATCTACCCAGGGCTGGGCGGGACACAGCGCACACCGCGCATCTGCGGACTTCCCGCGGCTCGCTGGGCTGTGCTCGCTGGGAACTTCGTCGACCCGAAGACCGCACGCGCTCTCGGTCTGCTCACGCATCTGGTCGAGCCTGCGGACGTGGCAGCAACCGTCGACGAGATCGCTGCATCCGGCAAGCCCGAGAACAAGTATCCTGCCACACCCACGGACGGAGAATCCCCAATCGCCACCTTTGCAGAATCGTTCTACTCCGACGAGAACATGGAGGTGCTGCTAGCAGGCGGCTGTCCGGAGGGATTCGACGCTGAGGACAAGAACGTCGCAAGGCAACTGAAGTCGCTGGGCAGAGCTGCACCGGTTGCAGTCAGACTGGCGAGCGAACTTCTCGATGAATCGGAATCAATCAACTTGGACGAGGGGCTCGCGGGTGAGCTGGACAGGCTACACGAAATCTTCGGCAGCGACGACGCATTGGAAGGATTGTCAGCCCTGATTGAGGGCAGGCGACCAGAGTACAAGGGCGAATGAGCCGGGGAAAGATGCATCAACCCCATCGAGAGTGGAGTGGTATGCAGCCGACCGACCAAGGGGGATTCGCTACTGATCATATTCAGCAATCCCATGTGGCACAGCAACCAGTGACCCAGCAACTGCACGGACAACCTGCACAAGTGGTCGTTGGAGCGCAACCGACTGTGATGGC
This sequence comes from uncultured Candidatus Poseidoniales archaeon, assembly GCA_963999385.1. GTDB lineage: Archaea > Thermoplasmatota > Poseidoniia > Poseidoniales > Thalassarchaeaceae > JAKUTA01. Next base: position 4,496 of record CAXEUS010000244.1, read on the forward strand.
CGGTTCACCGGGAGTCGTGGGAGTCGGATTTCCGGTCACCTCGGCAGTCACCGCGCTCGTTCTGTCAATCTTGGGAATTATCGGATGCGGTATCTGCACGGCCATTCCTGGCGTGATTATAGCCAACAACGCACTAGTCATCACAAATCAATACCAAGGTCATCCCGACGCAGGAATGGCCAAGGCAGCCCAGATAATCTCTTGGATAGTCATAGGACTGACCATCGCAGTCATCCTGTTCTATGTCATCTTGGGCGGTGGTTTGCTAGTATTGGGAATTGCAGCAGAATGAGCGATGGATGAGTCCACCGAAGTTCAAGGTCGACCTTTCCACGTTCGAGAAGAAAGCAATCGGGTAATCGCTATTCGACGCTCTGTTCTTTCTCGTTCAAGCCGCTCGTATCCTTCATCCCATTCATCTATCCAATTCTTCAACCATGTATCCATTTCAGTTCACCTCTACCATCTAGTGTAGTTAATACACCTGATGCTAGGGTAGTATTTAGTGAATGAAGTATCGAAGATTAAATCAAGGTGTAATGTCCACACCATGTATGTCCACAAACACTGGAGGGTGATGAATGCCTGAACCACCGATGGTCTTGACCGATGACGAGCTTGAGGTGATTCAGCACGCAATCACTACCACTGAAGGGAAAGGTTCGCAGATTCGCACCCTGCTCGGGGAGAAGGGAGACAGTACGATTCACGGGGTGACCTGGGAGGTAGAGGCTGCTGTAGAGGCGCTAGAGGTGTTCGCGTCGCGCTGGACAATCGAGATTCTTGCTACACTCTACATCGCCGGTGAGCGGCGCTTCAACGAATTGCGCCGGCTACTCATCGGCATCAGCAGTCGGACGTTGTCGGACAAGTTGACCGTGCTGCGCGAGGCAGGCCTCATCAACAGAATGGTCGTTGACGGGCCTCCTGTACGCGTCACCTACTGCCTGACCGAGCACGGTAGTCGTGCAGGCAGGTTGCTCTCCCCATTGGTGGCATACATGAAGATACACCACGGATCGGTCACCGGAGCAGACTAGTGAGTAAGTTCACAGCCATCCTGTGCCTCGTTTACACAACCCTCTCGCGTACGCTCATGATACCAACACATTCAATTGGGAACTACGCCGGAATAGAGAGTGATGGCACTTCTACAGCAATGGCGTGAAAACCATCCTATGCTCAGTTTGGGGATAGTCAGTTTGACTGCTGGAATCACCGGAATCGGCGTATTCGCCAATTCACTGCTCCCGTGGAACTGGGCCGTTAGGGGTGCAATCAGTTCGCCCCACATCGCTGATTGGGAGCACCCGCTCAGACGCCGAATCCTTGAGACTCTGTCAGCCAATCCCGGACTCTGTTACCGCAGACTCCAGAGCCGACTGGATGCCGCCAACGGCACCCTCAGGCATCACTTGGACGTCTTGGTTTCACAGCGAACCATCGCTATCATCCCTGTTAACGGTCGCTCGTGCTACTACGCCGGAGCGCCTAGCCAACTGGAGATTGTCAAGCATCTCAACGTAGGAGACTCTCGAGCAGCCGAATTACTTCCTGTAGGACTCTCGCAGGTCCAGAGAGAAGTCGTAGCCCGTCTGGTCAAAGATCCTCTTCCTCAAAGCCAAGCCTCGGTGGCGCGCGACCTGGGTCGCAGCCGAGCCTCGGTGAACAGCGCAGTACAGGTGCTGCGGCGCAGGGGGATTCTCGCCAACTCACGACTGGACCTCGCTTCTCACTTGCAAGGACTCAAGACCGGACAACTCGACTACGAGTGGCTGGACGAATCTCCGCGCGCCTACTGAACGGGCCGTTCCTAGTTCGATTGAGATTGCTCGACACCTGCTTCAGACGTTAGATGTAGGGCTGATTCACCTTCTGGCAACAGCAGGCCTTTGAGCCGTCGTCCGACGGCATTCACTGATGCTCGACCTGCGCCTTGAGGAACACCCTGCTCCATCGGGAAGTCGCGACCCCGACATGTTGCTTGCTTGGTTGCTCGATTCACTTGGATTGGTACGGCGCAGAAACGAAGCGTGGGGGGATGAGGCGAACCAGAGACCGCTGCAGCGTTTGATGCGTGATCATCTGCTTGCAGACATGGATGCTGGCTGGGATGCAGCGACTCTCTCTGACGATCTTGGTATCAGCGGCACCGCCTTGCACCACCACCTCAGCAGGCTGCACGGCTGCCGTCTGGTAGCCAGCACCTCAGGAGACGATGGCTGGCGACGTCACTTCTTGCGGACCGGGTCAATCAGCGGTGCGCTCGACTTGCTCCGCAGGGAAGTACGCGGTGTACTCGAACTGCGACTCGCTCCTCTGTCTGAATGGCGTACAGGAGGTGGTGGTCAAGTCGCACCGGCAGGTGATGATGACGTGCCCTTCCGTCTGCGCGTGCGTGAGCGTTCTCCGTCAACTGATGGCATGGATGCCCGTACTGCGCTACTTGCCGATATTGGATTGTTCGGTGAACGTGGTCCGAAGAGTGGAGAGGATATGCCCCTGGCTCGCCTCGTTTTCGATGGACTGTTGAAAGCGAATTCACCACTCTCTCTCGATGAAGGGGCCAACGAATGGAAGGTTACACGACCGAGACTCCAGCGGGCGCTCGACCGCTTCCGTGCAGCAGGAATGGCGACTCGCGCACCACGTCTTGACCGGCTCACGGTGATTCTGTGGGATGCGATCAGCAGCCAGCATGGCCGGCGCGGTGAGGAATGGCTGCGCGGCAAGGGTGGATTCGGACGACTGCCAGAAGATGTTGCGGACTCCGTCTTGGCTGCGTTGGGCAAAGGAAGATTTGATTCCGAGAAATGCTCTGAACTGTTTCACACAGTACCCACAGATGAACAGATGCTGTTACTCAATCTGCTGGGCGGCCGACTACCATACGGATACCAACTGGTCGCAGACAGTGGAGCGGATGTGGTGTCTGCAGTCCTTGGGAGGGTCGACCGGTTGTTCGTCCGGCTAGATAGAGTGGCAAACTCACTTGAAACAGCGTTAGCCAGCGCTGCTCAGACATGAATCGGGTTGGATTCGCCAGCGAGAAATCTCTCGACGGCTTCGCCCAGTTCTGTGGGATCTCGGAGAGAATGCAAACTTCCACGTAGGGCCTTTCCTCCACGCAACCCCTTAGTGAACGAGAATGCGTGCCGCTTGCGATTCTTGCTTCCCACCCCTGGATGCACCTCGTCATCGAGTTCGACATATCGCCGCCAGCACCATGACCGCACCAATCGACGTCGTTCGTGAACATCCACACCTGCGGGAATCTCATCATCCCACGGCGCCTGCACATCTGTCCATCCTAACTCTCGCTTGATTTCGTGAAACACGTGAGGTCGTCCTATTGCACCCCGCCCGATCATCAATCCAGCTGCACCAGTCATCTGCAGACACGCCTGCGCAGATTCGGCGTTGACAACATCACCGTTAGCAACCACAGGAATCGATACCGCCTCGACTACTCGACGAATCGTCTCCCAGTCGGCTGCACCTGCATACCGTTGCTTCAGAGTCCTCCCATGCACGCACAGGCGCGACGCGCCCACCTCCTCGAGTTTCTGCGCTAGTTCAACCACGTTGTTCACTCTCGCACCGGTACCCAAACGCATCTTCACAGTCACCGGAACCTCGCTCGCATCAAGGCAACGACGTACCATCGTCAACAGCAAGTCTGGCTCACCCATTAGGGCGGCACCAGCACAATGGCGGGTCACCTTGGGAGCGGGGCAACCGAAGTTGAGGTCGATGAGGTCCGCCCTCTCCTGCAACAGGCGTGTGCAGTGGGCCATCTCATCCACATCGGAGCCAAATATCTGGGGGATGAATGGTACCTCGCGCGGGTCAGTTTCGACCTTCATCCAACTGTGCGCGTCCTCTCGCGTGAGTGCGGCGGCGGCGGTGAACTCGGTGATTGTGACATCAGCTCCACATTCTCTGGCAAGCAATCGGAAGGCAAGGTCGGAAACCCCTGACATCGGTGCTAGATGGAGAGGAACTGGCGAGATAGTACCCTCTGTTGAGGTCACAAGACTCGTGACCTGCCTCATCCCTATCTCGCTTGGGGCTGCTGGAGGCCGGTGAAGGGGTGTAGAAGCGGTTAATTACGGCGGTCCGGTGGGCGGGCCGCATGGAAGGTGAGAGCGTTCCGTTGATGCCTTTCGATGAGTACGAGTTGAACGCTGTACACATCGGCACCCAAACCAAGAGCAAGGACATGCAGCAGTTCATTCGCGAGGTGGCTTCTGACGGCACTGGTCTGCACCTAATCGATATCGAACAGACCGATGAGCGGCTGCAGTTGGCATCCAACTTCCTCAACATGTACGAGTCGAGTGACATACTCATCGTCAGTGCTAGGCAATATGGGCAGCGCCCGGCGCGCCTGTTCGCCCAAGCTATTGGTGCGCGGCACATCGTCGGCCGCTTCATTCCAGGAACTCTCACAAACCCCGGCCTACGCACCTACATCGAGCCGCAGGTCATCTTCGTGACGGACCCGCAGGCGGACAATCAGGCGCTCTCCGAAGCGATCAACAGCAACATGCCGGTAGTCGGCATCTGTGATACCAACAACAATCTGCGAAACGTCGATTTGTGCATCCCAGCGAACAACAAGGGGCGGCGCAGTCTAGCGCTCATCTATTGGCTACTAGCACGTGAGATACTCAAGGCGCGCGGTGTCTTAGACGACGCAACTTGGCAGCATACCCAGAACATCGAAGACTGGGAATCATCATTCTGATGTGCCTGTCAGCACTCATAGGGTTCGTCAACGAGATCTCGGCTCGCCCATCAGTCATCATTCAGGCAGTTGACCGCAAACCGGCGACAGCGCTTGAATGCTGCTGAATAGATTTCTTGGGGCGTTCTGTTGAAATGTGGGCGTGGTCCGCTTACCACCGATGCGACAGGCCCACTTGCTCGCCGGCGCGATGCTGCTTATCCTACTCGCAAGCAGTACAAGCGGCTGTTTAGGGCTTGTAGCAACCCGGGAGTTGATGGAATGGTCGCGCGGTACTCCAACGACATCTGAGCAGACTGAATCCTATTCGTTCCAGCACACATTCAGTTCCAATTCAACCGAACTTGAGGCTATCATTCACCGGCCCGCACCACAGGACATCCTGTTCGACGAACAGGTCAAGGAGATTAGCATCTACTTCCGAGTGCAGATGGATTTCGATGAGGTAGGGGAGTTCGGGCTGAACAATTTCACAGGCTCCATCCGCTACGTACACGCTCGTTTGTGGGAACCTGGAGCCAATCCGAATATCGACGAACCATTCTGGGAGGAGAACGCAACCTCTGATCACTATCCACCAATTGAACGCCGCTACGCCCCGTTCAAACCTGGCGTATGGCTACTCGAAGTCGAGGCGCAGGGATATGGCCTCACAGCCCCAATCGAGCAATTCTCATTCCACGATGAATTCGAAGTCATCGTCAACGTCGTACGCCCTTGCATAATCTACCCTGAACAGCCCCGAGGGGCTGATTGCGTCCCGCTCTGAGAATTACACGAGCGAATCGCTGCAAGAGCGACGGCGGGAGCAGTTGCGGCATTTACCGGGTCGTTCGTGATTCCGCTTGGCTCCGCCCTCTACCATCAATCGCTGAACCTCACAGACGCGCTCCAGCAACTCATGCTCCTCTACCTCAGTCCACGGAACTTGGAACAGTGTGTCATCGCTGTAGCGCAGGATACCGTAGGAAGGGCGAGAGTTGGTGGTCGCCGACACGAGTTGCAGGTAGGCAAGCAGTTGCATCTTGTGCGATAGATGGGGCTCGATTGGCACCTTACCCGTCTTCTGCTCCACCGGAATGTATTGCCCATCGATAATCACCACCTGATCCGGTCTTCCGCGGAGTCCTGTTACTTCATCGACCAGAAGTCCCGATTTCTTTTGATCATCCGAATATGCTAGCGCCCCCATGCCCTTCATTCCAGAGGACTTCCTAGCTGAATCCGCCTCGAATGTGGCTAACAGGCCGCGGTGCAGCCTCCAAGCAGCGATGAAAGTCCAGGCCAACGCCAGTACGAACAGTACGAACGTAGCAACGGTGCGCTCGCGGGCGTTGAACAGCGCGAACGCATGCAAGGCGATTGTGACACTGCCTAACAACAGCCATATCTCGGTCCTTCCCCCCTCAAGCCACCCTCCAGGGCTAGAGACTTCCAGTTTCAAATCCTCTAATTCGTCTTCATGCAGGTCAAACTCGTCGAATTTTGGAGGCTGTGCGAGACCAAACGGACGACCGATGAAGCGGCGCCAAGGAAGAGCGAGCAGCAGGATGGCAAGTATCAGCCATACCAGAGCGAGCAATGCGAGGTAACGGGCGAGTTGGGTGGTGTTCTGATCATCGACAATACCCTCGCCAACGAAGAAGAAGGCGGCTGTATCCACTGACAAGGTGACAACCACTGCGAACCACCAAGTCCAGATAATCATCTCTCGTCGAGCCCTCAGGTCGGCGACATGGTAATCCTGAATTTCCTCGTGAATCTTCTGATGCTGGTCGATTCCCCGTTCAATTTCCTTCCCTTCACCACTTACTCCTCTTCGTGCGAGTTTCCATGAGAGGGGGCAGTAGGTATGCCGCTCCAAGTCACTAGCCGATACAGGTAGCGGATGTCCGTCGGCATCAATCCAGATCCCTCGAGTGTTCGGCCGAGGAGGGGTGGCTCCGTACTTGCCACCGGAGCGCTCGTCGTCATGCTCAGACTCGGTCATCCTGCACGCGCGCGCTCCGCTCAATCATAGGCGTTACTCCGGCATGTATGAAATTGCAACTCAGGCAGAATCAGTTTCCGTGTTGTCTCGCTTCCTGCGGCTAACTGACCGGCGCCGCTTCTCAGGCTCCTCTTTGTGAGGCGGTGACTCGATTGATACTGGTGGGCCATCATCATCGACGGCGAAATCAATCTCCTCGCGTGCTGCAGCCATGCCTTCTCCGCCAGACATGCTGTCAGGAGTCATGTCCACGCGAATATGATCACCAGGCAGCACCCCTTCCTCACCGGTGATGTCGTAAATGTCAGCGCGGATGTTAGCATCTGATGCTGTCAGGTCAACCTGCTCATCTAACAGATGGCGCCGTTCACCCTTGTCTCCGAGTATCGAATCAAGATCGGCTCGTTCCTCTTCAACAGAACGACGTAACGAGGTTTCGACTATCATATCCTCCGACTCATCCTCTGTCAATTCCGCCTGGGTAGCGTGCCAAGCAGCGGCATCGTCAAGTTCTTCCTCGGCCTTTGACAACTGTTCATCCCAATCGCTCTCATACTGCTCCTCACTCCAGCCCATCGACGTCAACTGTTCCGAGAACTCTTCGGTGCCGATGACAATTTCATCCTCATCTTCATCCTCCTCGGTCTCCCCTTGCTCTGGCTCCAGTGCAAGGGGTACCTCCTTGCGCACCCGCTTCTCGTAGAACTCGCTGATATCCTGTGATGCCCCGCAGTAGGGACAGTGTTCCATCAGATCGGGGATGGCAGCCTCGCACTCCTCACAGTCATGGAACTGAGACAAACCTTCGAGTAAATCAAAGTCGCAGTGCGGGCATTGATCCTCCTCTCCGACCAGTTCCCCCTCACATGCTGGGCAGTAATCGTAAGTCTCGCGCTCCGCATCACTCTCACCTGCACGGGTCAGCACGACGGCAGCTAGCAGTACTCCTCCGAGGAACAGCGCACCTGCAAACAACAGCAGGATGCCACCCCAATCGCTGCCGCCATCTCCGTTCTGCGCCGTACCGCCGCTAGCGGTCACAGACCAAGACGAAGTCCAAGCGGCTACAGTGTCACCATCAGCCAGCACGTAGAGTTCGAACGAGCCCGTGCGCTCGGCAGTAAATTCACACAGCATAGAGGCGGAATCACCCGATTCAGAGAATGTGAGAGTGCGGGTACCCAACTCCTTGGAATGGGTGTGGTCGAGGCAGGTGAATGTCTCGGTACCGGAGCCATCATCGGAGATGACATCAATCGTGTACGAGTAGGTCTCACCCAGCCGTAGCGGAGGATTCGGGGTCCAAGTTTCGGTATTCTGCAAGAAGCGCAGACGCAAATCAGTACGCAGAGTCACGCTGCCAGTAGCAGTGTTGTCATCGCTGGCCGAGTCATAGGAGCCCTCCGATGCCTCCCAGGTAGCGATGAACTGCAGCACCTCGTTGGCATCACCAGAGGCTGGGGCGGTGAACGTGTAGGTACTCTCGACTCCTGATGGAAGCGCCAATCCCTGTTTTGAGGTGAGTTGCGTGCCATCCAAGGTTGCATGCAGCGAGCCGAACACGGGCAATATCCCAATATTGGTCACCGTCACGTTGAACGAAACTGGATCCCCTGGCATCACGGTGCTGCTCGATGCCGCTGCGTATTGCGACACGACCACATTGGGTTCTGGGTGCAGCGTTAGCGTGGTCGTGGTGACGTCGTTGAACGGAATCGATTGGGCCACTACATCATTCGGATCGATATCGATAATGATGGTGTAATCGCCTGGTTCACTGATCTGCAACTCCTGTGGAGTAAATATCTGGGACCAACTTGCCAGAGGCTCCGCTTCACTGAAGTTTACGCTGAACAGTCGAACCTGCCTGTCGCCGCCTGCTTCGGCGACTGAAATTCCAATCTCGATAGAGGTGCTACCCTCACCACCCATCCTGAGAATTTGGCCGGACAGCGTCCATGGTCCTTCAAGCGCGTTGGTCGGGGTCGACACTAGCACCTCGGGAGCAGACTGAGGGTGGTGGTGGTAATCAGGTTCCGGAAGTACGGTGAATTGAACCGGTTGCGTGTTCATGTTGTTCGATGTATCACTCTCGGTGACACCATCGGCAGTCTGTGAGTTGGCCGTCGCAATCAACTCGTGATTTCCAGAAGGTGGGGCGTTGAACGAAGTGAACACCTGCACTGTCTGATTCATCGGGAGCAGCGCGACGGACAACTCCGTGAGCATTGTTCCGTCGAGTTCCAGAAGCAGGTGGCTGGACGCAGCGTCGGCGTTTCCTTGGTTACTGACGTAGCAAGTGATGTTGACAAGGTCGTTAGCGTGGAGGCCTGAAGAGGGAGATATCTGTAGCGAGGAGACAACAAGATCCGCCAGCCCGGAGGCGGTGAACGACCTGTTGACCGAGGCGGTCTCACTTGAGTGAGTGACCTGGAGAACAACAAGATGTGTCCCGAATGGTACGCTCTGCCAAGTCGCATCAACCTGCAGGAAGCCAGATGCTGGAACTGCAACCGTCTCAGAGTGAAACGCCGGGTTGGCTGTTGAGTCAGGATGCAGGGAAATCTGCACACCACTAGCCTCTGCGTTGGCATTATTCGTGAGCGTGATTGTCATGTCAAGGTCATCGCCTTCAGTCGGGTTACTCGATGCTAGCGAGATGCTGTTGCTGGAGAATGCGATGTCCCCAGCAACCTCTCCATCCACGATAGACAGAGCCAACAGACTGGGAATGAGCAAGAGCAGGAATACCAAGGCTGGCGCTCTGCGCATGCACGCATGAGGAAGTGCGCAGCACTTCAATCCCCCGCCACCCTTCGGTGTCCGCGCTTTCGTCATCATGTGCGTTGATTCCTGTCGTTCGTCGTGGCAAGGGTTGAAGCGTAAGGCGAGGCGTCCTGTCGCTGTTAGCATGAGAGGCAGCGCCACACGTGTCATACTGCTCGCTCTGGTTCTGCTCGCGAGCCTGCTGGTTCCCAGCACCATCGCTGCGAGCGGGAGAGTTGGCCCCCCAGACTTCGGCAACGGACCGAACGAAGGCGATGTAATCGGCGGCTCGTTCACCATCATAGCGGTCAACACTGCCGATGTTGATGCTCTGTTACTTGAGGTATGGAACGGCAGCGCGTGGGCGACCATCGTGAACCTGAGTTCTAGTCCATGGATTTTCAATTGGGACACTACGGGAGTGGATGACGGAGATTACCAGTTGCGCATGGAAGGATTCGACAGCGGCACTTCATTGGGAACCAGTCTCAGTGGAAATTTCACAGTCGACAATACCGATCCCGTCAACCTGCAGTTCGCAGTACTCTCACCCAATCTTGGAAGCGGTTCATCAATCTCCGACCGCGCGTGGTTCAATATTCCCAGCACAGGTGTTCTGTCGTTCACCTGGAACGCCACTGACGCCCATCTGAGCCACGCTGCTCTCACAGGGGTTCCGGGACCAGGCGCGCCTTCCAATGACGGCCCTGGATTCTTCGCATATCGCTGGGATTGGACAACCGGTTCCTTCCCTGCGCAAGGAACGTGGACGGCACAACTGAAGGTGTTCGATACAGCGTCCAACTCAGCTACATCAGACCTACACATAGGAATCGACACGGTCGGTCCTGATGTTGGGACACCCGCGCTCTCCGTTGGCAGCGGATGGACCGATGCCACCTCGCTCGCGTTCAGCGGGCTGAACATTGGGGCGAGCGACAACGGTGGATGTGGCATCGACCACTACGAGGTGCGCGACTCGGCGGACTCGGTCTGGACTAACATCGGAACCAGCGGAGGTGGCTCAATCACGCTTCAGGAAGGAGTGCGTACAATCGAATTCCGGGCTGTCGACCTTCTGGGCAATGCTGGAAGCAGCACCTCAACAACCGTCTCAGTCGACCAGACCGATCCCGTTGCTGGTGGCTGGATACTGCCTGAATTAGTCACCAGCCTCTCTGGTGGAGAAGTCACTACGAACCTGCAGGCAAGTGACGACCGGTCAGGAATAGATGAGACGAACACTACACTCTACTACGGATTCGACGAAGATGGGATAGGCGATTCACCTGATTTGACCAATACCTGGCTGCAGTTTGGAACCGGTCTGTCGGCATCGCTCCCCTCATCTATCGATTGGACCACGAAGCAAGGACAGTACTTGTCCCTGAAAGCTGTGCTACAAGACAATGCGAGTAACAGCGCATCCTCACCTGTGCAGCACTTCATCGTTCTACCGAGCCTCGACCTCTCCTGGGAGACGGCCTCAGTGGACCGACTGGTCGTGCGCGCCGGCAGTAATGGCTTGGTGAACGTCACCTCGGTGCTAATCAGCAACGAACCGTGGACGGGTAGCGCTTCGTTGAGCCTGCAGACCGCCCCAGCAGACAGGGACAGTACGGTCAACTGGACTACTCTAGAGACGCGTACCTTGAGTTCTGGCTCACTGGTAGATCTACAGGAGACACTCATCTGGTCAGTGACCATTCTCACGGCGGGAGAACTGGACATCAGGATCGTGATTGACGGGGATGATGCAGTCGCAGAGAAGGATGAGGGGAACAATGAGGTCTACGTCGTAGCGCAAGGTGCTGAGCCGGGAGCGATTGGAGTTGTTTCCGGATTCATGCCCGACCTGATTACCGTCATCTTGGCTGGTCTGGTCGTTAGTATCTGGATGAGTCGCAAGCGGCGAGTCACTCTTCAGACCAATTGATAGATTCGTCTTCAGCGAGTTCCATCACTTCTTCAACATCCTGTTCATCATCAGGGTCCACTGCACTCGACCTGTATCGGCGTTGGCGACGACGTGCATCGGCAAGCCCCGGAACCAGATTCTCGAATTCTCCTCCTGCAGAATCAGTGCGCTCCTCCATGTTCTCCAGTTTGCGAGCACGCAAACGACGTTCACGGCTCTCTCGTTCCAGGCTTTTGATTACTGTACTATGTTCAGAACCGCGCAGAATGCGCTCTACCGCGTTGCTCGCCAGCGGCAGACCTTCTTCATCACCTACGAGGACAATTGTGCTACCATACACTGCCATCTCGCAGCCCGAATGCTCCTCGATCAACTTGCGGATGCGACCGTTCCTGCCGATTAGTCGACCACGTATACGACGCTGTTGATTGGCCTGCTTGCCGACCCACTCGCGCATGTCCAGTAACAGGAAGAACAGGTCGTCATCTAGCAGCCTGAGCGCACGCTTTGGAGACATACCGCGTCCAATCGCCTTGATTAGGTCAGGCAGTTTCATCTGTATGATTGGATCGAACTGTTCTCCATCCTTCCAGTCGATTGTGATGTCACCAGTCTGCGAATTGACGTCAAGTACCGTACCCGATGCATCCTCAATCGCCTTACGTGTCTCCCCTCCTTTGCCAATGAGAACCGCGATGCGGTCATTCGGGATGCGGACAGACACCTGCATGGGGGCTGCCGACCCTCGACCCCTAATTGAAGCCGGCGGTGGCTCATTCGTCCCCAAGAATCGTGGCCATGGCGTCAGCCAGTTCGACATCCAACCCTTGGCGATTGGCCCATTGTACCAGACGTGTGGCATCGCGTACCAGGAACTCTTTGGCGTTCGGATGACTCTCGACGACGGATTGACCGGCATCTATCACCCATGGTTCGCCATCTTGCCAGAGGATATTGTAGTCGGAGAAATCGGCGTGGACCATGCCGGCGTCGTTCCACAAGATACGTAGGAAATCGAGCAGTTCTTCGTAGACCGGGGAGGGAGATTCCACATCTGCATCGCGTATACGAGGTGCGGGACCGGAGTCATCACCGACATAACTCATCACGAGCACGTTCTTGAACAGAGCGAATGGCTCAGGAACACGCAATCCAACCTTACGCATTCGTAGCAGATTACGCTGCTCCTTGCGTACCCACACATCCACCAATTGACGGTGACGACGCTTCAGTCCACCGAACCTCGGGTCGCCCTCGATGTACTGCATCAATCCTCTGAATACGGCGTTACTGGTGTGAAAGATCTTCACCGCCAGAGGTCCAGACTCTCCTTCGCCGCGGAAGACGTGCGCCTCCTTACCGCGCGCAATCGGCCACTCAAGGGTGTCAATATGCCCCTGAGTCATCAATTTGTAAATGGCCATAAGAGTGGATTGGTCGAATACCTCATCCAACACCCGGCGGTCAACCCATTCAAACAGGCCTGTGCCCAGAGCACCAGCCATCCTTTCCTCAATCTCTGAGAACATCTTGGCATTGCTGCTTTCAGCCATCCAGCCCCATCTCTTGTCGGCCTGCTCCAATTCCTTGTGCAGGTCAACGGGATCCTGCTCGGCTACCTCGAGCCACTTATCGTCGAATTCAGGCTCGAACTCCTCAGATTCCGGCTCACCTACAATGCCAGCTTCGCTCGCCTTGTCCTTCGCCTGCTGGTCGCGCAGGTCACTCCATTCACGTCGCTTACCGCTGCGACGTTTGGTTGACCGCTTACGAGCGATGAGAGCACCTCAATCGGTCATGCCTCGCCGTCGTCAGTTGACTCGTCTACCTGGTCTGACTCAGACGCACCACTCTGGCCGCCTTCCCAGATACCACTCTCGTCTTCTGACGCTGTATCATCGCCCATGCCGAAAGTATCGACGATGTCCGGGAGTACCCCCTTGCGTGAGAGATAGAGTGCTTGTGTCTTGGTGTAGCGCATGCGCACATCCGCTTTTGAATCCTGAAAATCCCACGGCTGTACGATGATCAAATCACCCTCGCGCACCCACTGCCGGCGACGCATCTTCCCTGGTATCCGGGCTAGGCGGGTCTCTCCATCAGCGCATACTGCGCGTATGCGCCGGCCGCCGAGAATCTGGTCGGCTATGGCGAACATCTCGTTGATGCGCGTTTTAGGTGTCTTGACACGAATCTTGTCGCTGTCC
>CAXEUS010000245.1:0-2818 GCA_963999385.1 uncultured Candidatus Poseidoniales archaeon
GTCCACAGAGTCGGGTACACCGTCGTTGTCGTCATCAGTGTCTTCATCCGAATCGCGGCAGCCGTCACCATCAGCGTCGAGCGTCCAGTCTGTGGCTGCCCAGTTGACAGCAGGACCTGAGCAGTCATCATCTTCGTTCAGCCGGCCGTCACCGTCGATGTCGCCATCACAGACATCCCCAATCTGGTCATTGTCCATGTCCAACTGGTTGAAGTTGGGATCCAGTGGGCAGTTGTCCATCAAATCGGTTCGATTGTCGAGATCGCTATCTGTGGACATTCCCCAGATGAAACCACTGCCGTTGTAGTAAGCATCACTCCAGTAGTGCGTGTTTTCCACTTTCAACGAACATCCGGCCCCTTCGTGACTTAAGCAGAACTGACCAGATATCAGCAACTTTCCGTCGCTGGGAAACAGGGCGTCTGTCCCGCTGTCAATCATCGGCCCTCCTGCCTTCATCGCCCACATCCACTGTCCATTGGGTGAGACTCCTACGACGAACACGCTGTACTGAACACTGATGAGATTGTGTGTGCCGAATGTAGTATTCGCATACGCAGGATCTTCACTGTCGAACCATCCTGTTACGACCACACCTCCAAGCGGGTTGATGCCAATTCCGCGTGCGATTTGCGTGTGCCCGGAACTGTTGATCAGCCAGTTCCAACTACCGTTGAACTGCAGCTGTCCCACGAAGGCGTTCCATCCAGGACTCCCTGTGCTATTTGCCCAATGTGAGACTCCTTCAATTTGGATTAATCCTGACATAGCTCCACAGATGTAGATGCCAGAACCCCCGTAGGTGATATCCAACGGAATGATTGCACCGTAGGTGGTCACCGCCTCGTTCACCCACTGCCATGTGCCGTTGGTGTCCATCTCTCCAACCCATGCTGCGGTCCCTCCAGGACCGGCCAATGTCTTCGAACCGAAAACGGGTGACCCATGGTAATATCCAGTGGCGAAGATACGATCGTTGCCATCAATGACGATTGCCGTAGCGTTCTCGTCGTAGTTCCCCATGCCGAATGAAACCCACTCGTATTCCCCGCTGCTGCGGTTGACCTTGGTCACGAATGCATCCTCGTTCTTCTGGTGGTTGTAACTGATGTTTCCGATATAGGCGTGGTCACGGAAAGCGCCCACGACGTATGCATCTCCATTCGAGTCGACCGCCACTCCATTCATCGAGTCGTCATTGCCAGTTCCGCCGAAGGAGGTGCTCCATTTCCAATCTCCCGTACTGTTGAGTTTTGCAATGAATCCGTCCTTGCTCACCCCTGCGGAGAATTCGATGTTACTACCGAACTCAACTCCCTGCCAATAGACGCCGACGAGGAAGATTTCACCTGATGACGAGACTGCCACATCTAACCCGAATGCACCAGCGTCCAACGCGCCAGTGGGAACAGTGGTCTGCGAGAGCCACTGCCAGGTTCCATAGGGAGACATTTCGGCCACGAAGGCGTTGTGGTTTCCCTGACCAGTGGACACCAGAGAACCAAATTGCACATCTCCGCGCAATGTGCCGGCGACGATGACGTTACCTGACGGTTGTAGAGCCATTGAGTTGATGGCGACGTTGTTCTCGTAACCTGGGCCGTTAGGTGCTCCGTTGGTTGGAATTGCGGTGGACACGAAGTCGGTGGTGCTAACCCTCCCGGTAACTCGATTGATTGATTCCTGCTGTGCGAGAGTGAGTATGACATCCTCGCTGAAGAGTGATGATGTATCGTCATCCACTTCAATCTCAGGCTGGAACGCCCCGATAAGAGAGGAAAGCAGCATGATGAGGATGAGCGTTGCGGCGGCCGTGACGGTACGCGACGTGCTTACACTCATGTTTCGGCCCCTTGCAGGGCCGATTCTTGAAAGTCGTGGTTCGTTGGTCTTGTGTGAAAATCCCCGATATACCACTCAGTTGCCTACAGAAACGGCGCTCGGACAACGACCGCTCGTACCTGTTTGCGTGGATTGGGGGCGATTAGAATTTCATCACCTTCCGTGACTCCAGAGATGTAACCCAAGCCGATACCCGCCCTATCGAGACTCGGTGACGGGCCGCCCGAGGTGATGATGCCAATCTGCTCTCCATCCCCATCGAGCACATGTGACCCGGGGCGAGGGAATGGCCCCTTCTCGAGTTGACGCACCCCCCACCAACGCTCTCCTTTACCCTGTTCAGCGGCGGCCGATGCGACCACCCTCTGCTTTCCGAGGAACTCATGCTCAAGATGCAGACCGAACGGGACGTTGGTTTCCCAACTGTCACGCGCCAGCAGACTCGGAGCAACCGGATGATCACCAGAATCTGAGAGCGGGGGCCAGAGGAAATCTTGACCCGATAGCAGGAACCCCTTCTCCAATCTCAAGGTGTCACGCGCACCCAATCCGACTGGTACGATTCCAAATGGGGAGCCATCCGCGAGCAATGCGCGCCACAGCGCCGGTGCCGCTTCGTTGGGCACGAATATTTCGAAGCCGCGCTCACCGGTATATCCGGTTCCTTGAATCCAACCACTGATACCCAGGCCATTCTCCCGAATCGGCTGACCACGGAAGTGGCGCACGACGTTTGCTTCTCCAAGTACAGCTGCAACAATAGCGGGTGATGTAGGACCCTGGATGGCCAGTATGGAGGTTTGCGATGACAGGTCTTCGAGTACGATTGAGTCGTCGTCGGGCATGTGCTGGCCGAAGTGTGCTTCCATGGTGGAGATCATGCTGGCGTTAGGCACCCCTAGAATGGCAATTTCAGACGAAGATTCCCAGTCTGTGCAACCGCTATCGAGGATGTCTTGACGACTGGCCACTGAGA
>CAXEUS010000246.1:0-2475 GCA_963999385.1 uncultured Candidatus Poseidoniales archaeon
CCCCTTGCCCTCGATGTACTCTTCGCCCTGTTCTCCTTGGAATGCCTTGGCGATGTCTCCGAAGATGTTCTTGAAGGTCGGAGCCATCTTGAACAGGCCCAGGAAGCCCCCTCCGAGAATGGCTCCAATGGCAATCAGTCGGATCAGTGTACTGTACGCCACAATCTGAATCACCGGACTGTATGGCTGGGTGCTGGGGTCTCCGACGTCTGAAAGAAGGAAGTAATCACCAAGCGAGGACCAGTACACCGGCACGTCGAGGAGGACCGCCAGCGGAACTAGATAGAACCAGGCGACTAACGTCCCGAGGTTCACGAGCACCGCCACTCTAGAGCGCATGAACCAGCCGATGGCGAACAGCGTTGGCGACAGTTCGACCCCGAGGTAGGTGTATTGGAATGGATTCACACTCCCCTCTTCGTAGTAGGTCACTCCGCGAGATACTCCATCCCATGTGCCGTGATTTCCATTGACCGTATCCACCCCAGCCGGCTGGTGAATGCCTCGTTCACTGAAGATGCTAGCTACTCCAGTCCCGAGGAATGACAGTTTCTGTGCGACCACGTCGGCAATCGATGCGGGTACTCCATCGAGATGGCGTTTCCATGATATGGGGTAGTCAATGATGAACATGAAGACCATCGTCAGCACCGTCCATAGGCCTACTGTCTTGAGTGAATCCTTCGCCTGATCGGCAGCTCCGACATTCACATCGCATGCGATATCGAGTAGAACCAGTGTGGCCTCGAAGCCAGGCATCGGGAGCGGGTCTTCAACGAGCCAGACTCTACGGAAGATGATGAAATACATGATTCCGAGGAATCCGGCGAACATCGATGCTATGATGCCGATAAACGCCAACTGCATCGTATCGACATTAGTGAGCAACCGGCCACCTGACACGATGTAATTGTCACTGGAGGCGAGCAGAAAGATTGCAGGGAATGTAAAGATGAAACCTGTCGATGCGTGAGTTGCCCCCGTTGTAGCTGATGTTGCTATGTTAATCTCTGAGGGTGACCAGCGCAACGCCATTCCAAGTAGGTAGGCGACGTACCAAGCGGCTGATACTGCGAGACCAATCTTCAGACCGATGTAGGCGGTCACCCCAGCGAACACCGCCCCAATCGCGATGCCTACGATTACCTTCCATAGTGACCAATGAGAGACCTCGAACGCCTCTTCGAGATTCTTCTCCTCGAGGTACTGCTCAAGCAACCCAGTGTTCAGGTTCTTGTACATCTCTTGGTCGAGCCAAGTCAGTTCTCCTTCCTCAATCGCCTTGATTCCCTCGGCGGTGAGTGGTTGTCGGTAGGTAGAACGCTTCACACCACTCACGAACTCACCTGCCTTAGGCAGGTGCAACACACGACAGCCGATTCAATACGGTTGCCCTAGAAATCCTTCACTTATGCCGCTCTTCACCATGAACGCGAAAGGCGAATCAATGATCACGGATGATCTTGAAGCGACCCATGGCTTCCATCCACATTATCTCGCCACCAGCCTCGACATTCAAACCATCCTCTGATGGTAGTACCATCATCTCGAATGTCTTGGCTTCCATGGCATGTACCTCTTGCCCTTGGATGTGTGTTACAGTCGCTGAACCCTTCTCAATCATGGGCACATGAACTGTATCTGAAACGCTTCCGACATGGCTACGCTTCTGGCCAGTGAACAAATCTTCTAACTCGATTCTCGCCTTGGCGCTGCCGTGCTTTCCCGGCTTCGATTTGGATATGCTGAGAATGCGGTAGGCATCATCATCGATGGCCATGTAGCGACCCACCTTCAATGTGCGAATCTCCACTCGTGCTGTCCCTGGCATCTGAATCCCACTCTGGACCCGCTTCCCCGGTCTTATCAGCATTGCCTAGCGCGCAGCCTCACGAGTATTCGTAGAAGCCCTGGCCACTCTTGCGACCCAACATACCATCTGCAACCATCTTCACGAGCAGTGGTGCAGGAGAGTACTTGTCGTCACCAAATCCTTCGTGCAGGACGTTCATGATATGTAGCACGGTATCCAAGCCAATTAGGTCGGCTAACGCGAGCGGGCCGATTGGGTGGTTCATTCCCAGCACCATTATTCCGTCAATCGCATGCGCATCGGCGACACCTTCCTCGTATGCTAGAATCGACTCGTTGAGCAACGGACATAGGAGACGGTTGGAGATGAATCCGGGCGAATCGTTGCAACACAACGCCGTCTTACCCATTCTCTCTGCAACCTGCATCACCGCTTGTGTCACCTCTTCATCAGTCTCCTTCCCGACGACGATTTCGACCAATCGCATAATCGGTACCGGATTCATGAAATGCATCCCAATGACCTTGTTCGGCCTTTCTGTACTGCTCGCGATGTCGTTGATGGAGATGCTACTCGTGTTGCTGGAGAGAATCGCTTCAGGCTTGCACAACTCGTCTAGCTCAGAGAACAATGAAAACTTCAGTTCAGGTATCTCTGGAACG
>CAXEUS010000247.1:0-3612 GCA_963999385.1 uncultured Candidatus Poseidoniales archaeon
CGGCGAAGGCGAAGTTGATGCGCGGGTCCTCCCATTCGCCACTCATCATCAGGTAGAGGCCGGCACCGAGTACCAGCGCCAACACCAGCAGCACACGACCGAATGAAACCACGCTGACCTCTCCAATAGATTGCAACTCCACATCCGCTTTGATGCTGACGGCGATTCCAGTCGTCAGCCTATCTGTACCACGAGTTGCTCGTATGCACGAGCGCGATGGCTTGAGCGCTCCTTCTCCGCTGAAGACATCTGAGCGTACGTGATGCCATCCAGCCCAGATTCATCGGGAATGAATAGAGGGTCGTAACCAAAGCCATGCTCACCGCGTGCCTCCATAGAAATCTCACCTGTGCAGGTTCCCTCACCGATTAGCAAACGCTCGCCGTCCCACATCGCCGCACAACAACCGAATTGTGCTGTGCGCTGCTCCCTTCCCTCAAGTAATGTCAGGATTCCATCGAGACCAATTTTTTCGAGCACTGATGCCGAATATACTCCGGGGAATCCACCCAGTGCATCGATGAACAGGCCTGCGTCCTCGACGAGAAGTGCAGAGTCTGCCCTGCCAGCACCCGCGAGCAACGCCACACCCTGACTGATTTTGGAGCGAGCAACTGTGATGAGATCGTCTGATTGTGGTTCTATAATCTCGGGCGGCTCACCGTTGATGAGGAACTGCTCAACTGTGAACCCTAGTGGCTCGAAGTATTGACACGCCTCGGCCAGTTTCCCGGGGTTGCCGGTCTGGAACAGCAGTTCGCGCCTCTCCATCATTCTCACCCGTGATAGCGCACCCGCGTGCGAATCTTCTCGAAGCGGGAGAGAATCTCGGCCGCGCTCGGCAACTGCTCGGCAGCGTGGTCAACTACCCCTGCTGCATCAGCTGAAGAATATCCCAATATCACCTGATCCATTGCATCCGCATGCTCGGGATGGCTGGCTGAGAGGCACTCGTGTAGCACCTGCAGGTCTAGTCCAAATCGTTCCATCTCTGTAGTCCAACGTCCCAGACCAAAATCAATCAGTGAGATTCCTGAGGGTTGGTCCCATAGCAGGTTGTTAGTGGTCAGGTCACCATGAGCGGCTCCCTGTGCGTGGAGATTGCGAATTGCTGTTCCAGCAGCTGTCAGCATCTCAGGTATCGACGAGGCTGCGGCGGGGTCGCGCAGCCATTCGATGAGCGGGCGGCCTGGGCGTCGCTCCTGCACCATCCAACCGGATTCCATGTCAAGAGCGAGTAACTGTGGCACCGGAAGTCCGGCTATTGTCAACCGTTGCAGCATTCTGGCCTCGGTGTTCATGCGGCTCTTGGTGAGCCGTTTGTCAAGATCAGGGTGCCGCCAGGTCCGTGGCCTGCGCTCTTTGCGGATAGCGGAAAGTCCCAGCCAGAGACCGGCGTCGACAACCGCCTCAGCCCCCACGTGCAACCTGCACTCCTTCGCCCATACCTGCATTCAGACCCTCACCGCCGCTACGCGGCGTTCTCGCGGAGAGTAGATGGGTTCAAAGCGGTGGCGACATCAGAGTATAGCGAGGATTCGTCCATGGCGATGCCCTTGCCGCAGACGATTTGTGAGGTTGACTTGGCGGCTGAGCTCGCTTCTGAAGAAGAACTCAGACAGCGCATTGTCGCCGCTAAGGAGCAATTAGGTGACAGGTTGCTGATTCTAGGTCATCACTACCAGCGAGATGCAATCATTGAGCACGCTGACGAAACTGGTGATTCGTTGCTGTTGTCGCGCAAGGCTGCAGCAAGCGACGCAGAATGGATTGTCTTCTGCGGTGTCCATTTCATGGCAGAGTCAGCAGATATCCTCACCCACGACGATCAGGTCGTCATGATGCCCAACATCCGTGCTGGCTGCTCGATGGCTGACATGGCTGACCTCGCGGATGTCCAACACTGTTGGAACGAACTCATCGATGGCTTCGGACTACTGGATCCTGCGATGCGGGATGACCCGGATGAACCGGCGCCCCTCGGAGAGGCGTACCTCGTGCCTGTGACCTACATGAACAGCAGTGCAGACCTCAAGGGGTTCGTAGGTGAGCATGGGGGAATCGTCTGTACCTCCACCAACGCATCAGGTGTTCTCGAGTGGGCTCTCAAGCGAGCGGGCGTGGGGGGCAAGGTACTCTTCTTCCCCGATCAGCATCTAGGTCGCAACACTGCACTCAAGATGGGTTACCGAGAGTCCGACACGGCCGTCTGGAATCCGATGTTCGATTCGGACTGGGATGGACTCAGGGATGCTACCTTCGTTCTCTGGCACGGATACTGCTCGGTGCATCAGCGATTCACCACTGAACAGATTGGCGCCCTTCGCGAAGCAGAACCACAGGCGCTGGTCGTAGTTCACCCAGAGTGCGAGCGCAGTGTTGTCGAAGCCGCTGATTATGTTGGCTCGACCGAAGGAATTCGCAAGTTCTGTGAAGATGCTCCCGCGGGTTCGGTCATAGGTGTGGGTACCGAGGTACACCTTGTGCGCCGGCTCGACTCGGAGTACATCAACAAGGACATTCGCTGCCTAGATCCGGGTGTGTGTCCCTGTTCGACGATGTACATGATTCATCCATCCTATCTCGCTGACCTACTCGAAAACATCGTCTCTGACGAACTACCAAACCGCATCGTAGTTCCCAAGCAGATTGCAGATGATGCAGTACTAGCGCTCGACCGGATGCTCGACATCGACGCTTGAACTCACTCCTCTTCGTCGCTAGAGCCGTTCTCATGTTGCCGCTGCAGTGACCAAGCTACCAGCAGCGGAATCATCAGGATGGTCACGAATTGCAGTTGGCGCTTCGAGTAGGGCTCGAACGTCTCCCCAAGAGTGTGCACGCGCACTTCGGGCGGCTGGTCCTCCTCGGCCTCCTGAAGCCAAGCGATGTGTCCCTCCATCACCTGCGGTGCCGTCTGGTTGATTGCATCCTCACCATGGAGACGATAGGAGCGGTTCTCCGAGATGACGTGGAAGCGTACATCCCAATCCAGCGCCTCCTCCGTCGGGTCGAGTGAGTTCAGGAACTGCTGGTGCTGCCAGGCGACGTGACCGTAACCAAGGCTAGGTGCTGCTACAGGGAACTGAGGGTTGCCTAAGATTCGCTGCTCACCCGTGTCAAGATTCACCAGCACCAGCCGATTCACAGCGCTCAGATTCACAGTGGCGGCCAACCATCCCTCATCGATGACTACCTCCTCGATGGTGGCATTATCATAGTCCACAGCAGTTCCAGTAAGTCGTTCCACCTCGGCGTCCATCAATGAATTCTGAGTCACGTTCAACTCAACTGTGACCGAGTGTGCCGGACCGGAGAGGGAACGAACTGTAACCGATGTCGGTGCATCAGACGTTACCCAGACGAGCGAGTCATCTTCAGCCTCAATCATCGTGATGTTGAGGTTCGATTCGTCCGGGAACGGTTCGAATTCTTCGTATTCGACAAGCGTTCCCACCACACCATCCCACAGTACTAGGAACACCGCTTTTCCGGATGCATCCTCGGTGAGGGCGAAGTCATCGTACAGCGAACCGGTGGATACCGTCCAGTTTGAATTACTCGGATCGTCCAAGAAAATGAGTCGCAGATCGTATTCTGAATAGACCAGTA
>CAXEUS010000248.1:0-16031 GCA_963999385.1 uncultured Candidatus Poseidoniales archaeon
TCCTCCAAGACCACTGAGATTGGCAATATGCCTCTCTACGTCAGAATGTGGCATTCTACCGAGTTGCAAGGCGGGAGAGTAGCCCAACCCGCGGGCACTGAGGGATTCGGAGAGTTCCTTGGATCGGGGAAGTGGCGCGATCTCGTGTGGTGAATCACCTTCACCGGCCTCCCAGAGCGCGCGGTCGATACTCTGCCTGACGAGATGCGCTGCTTGGATTCCCGAGCCTTCAGCGCCGAGCAGGAATGCTCCCGCTTGTCGGCTGCCGCACAGCCAGTAACTGTCGACTGGGTCGTGGACGAGCATCGCCTCGATACCCGCATCAGCCAGCGCGGCCGACGCACGCGCCTGCCGGCTTTCCAACTCCGCTACCGGCACCCGCCAATCCTCGCCATCCGGCCCCTCGATGACACCGACGTCCCACTGCACGCCTTCCCGCGGGCGCTCGTGAACCTAAGGCATTCGCCCGTTCAATCGCTCGCTTCGTCAGTGACGCGCTGCTCAGCGATGTCGCAGTACTCCTGCACGATGTCGAACCCGATGTAGTGACGGCCGGACCGCTTGGCGGCCACGGCGGACGAACCTGAGCCTGCAAACGGGTCCAGAACCACGTCATTGGCGTAGGTGTAGAGTTCGATACAGCGACGGGGAAGTTCGACCGGAAACGGGGCAGGGTGGTTTACTCTCCTGGCACTCTCTGTGGGGAATGTCCAGATCGACTTCGTCCATTCCATGAACTCCTCCTTGCCGATGGTGTCAGCCCTTCCGTCCTCCTTCTCTGCGCGCGAGCGGTGGAGCTTGTACTTCCCCTTGGAGAAGATGAGCACATACTCATGCACGTCCCGTAAGGTGGGATTGGAGGCCGATTTCCATGACCCCCAGGCGCACGACACACCGGCACTGGCCGATTTGTTCCAGATGACTTCACCTCGAGGGAGGAATCCAATCTCCATCATGATCTGGTTGATGAACGAGGCGAGCGGAATGTACGGCTTGCGACCTAGATTAGCGACGTTGATGCACGCACGTCCACCAGGTGCGAGTACCCGGTAGCACTCGCTGAAAACGTCGCGCAGCAGGCCGAGGTAGGCGTCTAGTTCCAGATTCTCATCGTATTGCTTGTTGGCGTTATACGGTGGCGAGGTGACCATCAGTTGCACTGAATTGTTCGGAACCTGTTCCATCTTGCGCGCATCTTGGCAGATGATGCTATCATGAAGTTCCTCAGGGAACTGTTCCGCCTCGCCGACATCAGATTCCTTGGGCAGACCTCTGTAGAGTGCTGAGTCGTAGAATTCCGAGGCGTCGTGGCATTCTCGGGCGCTGACACCGAACGCGCTGGTCTTTGTTGCCCCTCGTGCTGAGGAGCGCGTGCGCCTGCTCGCCTTCGCTACAGCACTCTTACCCGACTCGCGCGATGGCATCCTGACCCCAAACCGCGCGAGGTTTGCGGGGGGTATATCATCGTGCCGAAACCGTTGCGCGCGGAGCCATCGCGTGACTGCGCGCGATTCGGCCAGACTCCCTGAAAGAACACTAAATCGGATGAACGCGCGACTGCGGCGAAGTTCTGCAGTTTTCTAACCGCTTTCGCTAAATGGGGGCCGCTGGTCGGCTCGTTTAATGGCGTCATTTCTGACGCTGGACGACGTCCAGCTCAGCGGACGTACGGTTCTAGTTCGCGTCGACGTAAATTCACCGCTTGACCCGATAACCGGCGAGTTCCTCGACGATGCTCGACTGAAGGCAGTGATGCCCACGCTCAGAAGGCTCGCAGATGCGAAGGTGGTACTGCTGGCACATCAGAGCAGACCTGGGAAACTGGACTTCACGTCGATGGAGAGGCACGCCGATCTGTTGGGTCGCCTGCTCGGCCGCGACATCCAGTTCGTCCCCGATGTCTGTGGCGAACTCGCTCTATCGACCATCCAAGGGATGCAGCAGGGCGAGATGATCTTCCTCGACAACGTGCGCGGCCATGCTGATGAGATAGGTCGCAGAACCGCCACACCCCAAGAACTGGCGCAGTCAGATTTGGTGCGTGAGCTGTCACGTGTCGCCGATGCCTACGTGTGCGACGCGTTCGCCGCCGCGCATCGAAACTCTCCGACCCTGTCTGGATTCGGGGCAGCCCTGCCCTGCATCGCTGGTGTGCTGATGCAACGTGAACTGGAGGCGCTTGGCTCAGTCATTGACGACCCACTCCATCCGCAGACAATCATCCTCGGTGGTGTCAAGGTCGACGATTCACTGGACATCGCTCAAAACCTGCTCCAACGAGGCGTGGCGGACACCTTCGTACCGGTCGGCGCAGTTGGTAACATGATGCTCATGGCAGATGGGCGAGACCTAGGAGAGGTGAGCAGAGAGTTCCTAGAAGAGGCACTCGGCTCTGCCTTCGAATCAACACTGGAGTTGGCGAAATCTCTGCTAGCAAACCATTCAGAGAACATTCTGCTCCCGGTCGACCTCGCCGTCGAGCTAGATGGCCGGAGGGTGCCCATCTCGGTGGAAGACCTGCCTACGACAGCCCCAATCTACGACCTTGGCATCGAGACGTTGATGCGCATCCGTCCGAAGATTATGGAGGTTGGATGCGTACTCTGGAATGGTCCAGCATCATACTTTGAGAAGTCTGAGTTCGCCTTTGGCACCCTTGAGATTCTCAATTCATGCTGCGAGTCGCCTGCGCGGGTTGTCATCGGAGGAGGGCACACCGGCGCAATCGTGTCCCAAAGGGGTGTCGCTCACATGGTTGATCACAACAGCACGGGAGGGGGTTCATGCCTCACCTTCCTCGCTGGGAAGCAGATGCCGGCTGTCGATGCCCTGCAACGCTCACACGAGATATTCCACTCTGACCTCAGTCGTCGTTGATGTGTCAGCAAGCGTCGACCGGTCATGAGCACCGATTCGCTTATTCCGCCCTCTTTTGTGCCCGGCTTTGTTGCCACTGTAGCTTAGTTGGTAGAGCACCTGATTCGTAATCAGGAGGCCGGGAGTTCAAATCTCCCCAGTGGCTCTTTCGAACATGCCGTCAAAATCCGTAGGTGCAGGTAACGAGAAAAGCCCTTAGATGATGTGTACGGGCATGTGATACTCTCTTAGAGTAAGCGCAAATCGCGTAGCGTATGCGAGCCTCACCAGGGAATCTCTGTCGGGCAACAATATTCCTCTCAGTGCTGCTGTTGGCTGTTTATCTAACACCTATCGTAACAGACCTCTCAACCGATGTCCGCATCACCTCTTCGGACGACCGGGAATCAGGAATTCTGAACCCCGCCCAAGACTCGACTATCAAGCGTACTCTTGGCCGCTCTAGCCTCGATCACTGGGCTGCATCTGCTGGTGGTTCTGGAGCGGATATGGCGTGGGACATGGTTCTCGATTCTCAGGACAACGTGTATGTCACTGGGGCTTTCAGCGGTTCTGCCACATTCGATTCGACCACGCTGAACTCGGTTGGTGGACTGGATGGATTTGTCGCCAAGATGGATTCGAATGGAAACTGGGTCTGGGCTTCACAGATTAGTGGCGCCTACGAAGATTGGGGGCTTGGAATCGATGTCGACTCAACTGGCAACGTCTACGTGACTGGTCCGTTCATGGATAATCAAGGCTCATCATCCCCATCAGTTCAGTTGGGTTCGTATTCTCTGTCAGCACACGATCAATCCAACTATGACATGTTCGTCGGCAAGTTGGACAACAACGGGAACTGGCTTTGGGCCGAGACCTCAAATAAATTGGAAGAACTAGATTTCGACAGCAACGGTAACTTTCAGTATGTTGAACAGTTTGGGCAGGTGCTACCTACTGACATCAAGGTATTCAACAACTCAATTACAATTTCAGGCTCCTACAATGGCAAAATTTACGCCTATTACGATAATGGTGATTGGTATTACGAGAGTACTCAGGATTCGTCGGGCGCGTACACGTCCGATGCTTATGTCGGATTCCTCAGTGTGGATGGCACTTGGTCATCTCAACATGGTTGGGGCGGTGATTCTCAATTTGATTCTGCCAACACGATTGCCCCTAGCCCGACTGGAGATTACTGGTACATTGGAGGTACATTCGCCAGCACCGTGGAGTTCCCAGGCGGAGCGTCACTCACATCCAGAAGCGGCTCAGTCGATGTCTGGGTGATGCAGATCGATGACGGCGGTAACGTCGAGTGGGTCACGAACGGTGGAGGCCCCGGAAAGGATACACTACGGGGAATCGTTGCTGACAGCAGCGATGACATCTATCTGGTAGGTGACTTTGAAGGTGTGCTTGCTGACTTCGGGAGTGAACGGTTGACCTCTAATTCTGGCTCTGCGGATGTCTGGGCCGCCAAGATTTCCTCATCGAGTACGTGGCAGTGGGCGCGCAAGGCTGGTGGCGCTGCAGAAGATTTCGGCTTCTCTCTCTCTCTCAATCAGAACGAATCGCTTGTCTACATCACTGGACAGGTTGCAGGACAGGTCACCTTTGAGCATGGACAGTCGCTGATTACCGATAACACGAGCGGGGCGTCTGATGCATTCGTCGCCTCGATGACGACTGGCGCGGGCGAGTGGGATGACATCTACCTCGCTGGCGGCCCTTCGGGCGGTGATCGCGGCTGGTCGATTGGTGTTGACTCTCAGGATGTTGTCTATACTGCTGGGCGCTTCAAGGGAGCGAGTAACAACCCGGCTGAGTTCGGCTCGGACAATCTGACCAGCGCAGGTGATTTCGACATCTACGTCTGGAAGGGACTGATCCAGGACGCTGATGATGACCGCGTCGCTGACGAGGACGACGACTGCCCGCTGACTCCGGGCAACGCTACGGTTTCACCGTATGTCGGTTGTATCGACAGCGATGGTGACGGTTATGCCGATGTGGACGACTCTCACCCATTAGAGCCGACACAATGGCGTGATGCCGATGGTGACACGTTCGGCGACAACCCTACCGGTGTGGCTGCAGACGACTGTCCCACCGTTGCCGGCACCTCGTGGGTGGATATGCTCGGATGCCCCGACACCGACGGTGACGGGTGGTCAGATACGCGTGACGCTTTCATCACCGAGCCAACGCAGTGGAACGACAGCGATGGCGACCGCTTCGGAGACAACTGGAACGACATCGACGACACGCCGCAATTCGAGAGCCTAGGGCTCGGGAAATTCGTGCAGGGTGCGGTCGACATGGACTGGTGTCCAACACTTCCCGGTGTATGGACGATTGACAATCCAGGGTGCCCCGACTCGGACGGAGACCAGATTTCCGACGTGACTGATGGATTCCCCAGCAATCCGACACAATGGAAGGACACCGACGGTGATGGATGGGGTGACAACAACTCCGATGGTGCAACTCAGGCCGACGACCTGCCGTACGATGAAACACAGTGGTCTGACCGCGATCAAGACAGTTGGGGTGACAATCCGGATGGCAACAACCCGGATGTGTTCCCCGATGATGGGACTCAATGGCAGGATATCGATGGGGATGAATACGGTGACAATCCCGAAGGTAACCTCGGTGACGCATGCCCAGATGAGTTCGGAACGTCAACGCGCGACCGCTACGGCTGTCCCGACAGTGATGGCGACGGCAGTTCTGACGAGGGTGACATGTTCCCCAGTGACTGGTCGCAATGGGCAGATTCGGATTTGGACGGTGCGGGTGACAACTGGGCCAACCCTCACTGGAACTCCACGCGCCAACACCACTGGCCGGGAGAGTACATCCCAGGTGCTCAGAATACTGACCGATATCCACTAGACTTTGATTCCGATGGCTTCGAGGATGAATCCGCGCCCAACTCTCTATCTCCTTGGGATGATTGTCCCGAAGAGCCAGGAGATTCCTACTGGGACCTGTTCGGATGCCCAGATTCTGACGGTGATGGATGGTCAGACTCTGGGGATGCTTTCCCTGACGACGCCTCTCAGTGGTCGGATCAGGACGCTGACGGATTCGGTGATGAGCCGACAGGTGCTAATCCGGATGCCTGCCGTTCGATTCGCGGAGACTCGCTGCATGACCGTAGTGGATGCCCGGATACCGATGGCGACGGTTGGTCAGACCCGATGAACACACTCGCCCCCTACCCATGGAATGCCACAGATGGCGCAGACCTGTTCCCCGCGGACCCCAAGCGTTGGAACCAGAGCCATGTGATATCTGAATCTAGGTCTGGTGGACTCGCTTCTGAAGGTGGTTTGGCTTTCGGATTGGGACTCGGTGCGCTGGTAGCAATCTCCTTCGCGGCGCTGTTTGGATTCCTGGTGCTCAGGCTCTCTCGACGCGGTGAGTACTACGACGATGATTACGACGATGATGACGAGTACGAACTTGAATCAGAGCAGATGGGTGCTGACCGAGCGGCTGAGATGGCTCGCTCATGGCAGCAGCATGGCATCGCTCCGGCATCCGCGGCCGGCACAGCTCAGGTACCCGCTCCTCCGGCCCTCCCGTCAGAGCCGATGAACATGCATGCATCGAGTCCCAACAGCGAGGCCACTGATGATATGAGCAGTATGGATGCGTTCAAACTGCTCGATTCTCTCTCCGGCAGCCTTGCCGCCTCGATTGAGGAGGCTGAGGAAGCAGCAGCATCAGAGGATGAGTCAGAGGAAGTCGCCGAGTCTGTGTCTGAAGCGGAAGAGTCTGTCGAGGAATCTGAGGAAGATGACTGGTCGGCTGACTGGTGATTTCAACCGTTGTGGAATCTTTCTAGGTCGATACGCTCACTTAGACGGAGCTCAACTTCGTCCTTTATCGTCTGCAGTCCAACTTCACTGGTGGCTTCAGCCCGCATCACGAGTATCGGCTCTGTGTTCGATGGGCGGCAGAGGAACCATCCCTCCCATTCATCGCCCGCGAAGCGGGCGCGTATCCCGTCAACGGTAACGCAAGGCAGGTCGCTGAACGCATCGGTGACGAACGACATCGTATCCTCTCGCTCCCCTGTGAGCGGCACTTTGCCCTCGCCGGTACTCGGGTAGGTTGGGAATGCTGCCATCCGTTCGCTAAACTCAGGCCCCCCATCATTGGGTGCCGGGTCGCGTCCAACCAGTTCCAGCATTCGTGCAACGCAGTAGAGTGAATCATCGTGGCCTGACCAACGGTCATTGAAGAAGAAATGACCACTCATCTCTCCTGCCAGTTTAACCTCGGGTGCGTTCTTGAGCGCCAGTTTCTGGAACGAGTGTCCAGTGCGCATCATGTGGGGAATGCCCCCGCCATTCTCAATCACCTGTTCCAGAGCTAGACTGCACTTGACGTCGTAGATGATTGTGTGTGCCTCGTCCGATGCATCATCTGGAACACGACTGAGCACATCATCAGCGAACAACGCCAGGATTCTGTCGGGGTCGACAAATCTGCCCTGCTCATCCACCATCCCGATACGATCCCCGTCGCCATCGATGCCAATGCCGAATTCTGCACCCGTCTCGCGCACGACCTCACCGAGCAGTTCCATGTTCGCCGGGCGGGTTGGGTCGGGAGCGTGGACTGGATACGAGTTATCCCATTCACATAGAATACAGGTGGCATCGGCACCGAGCAAGCGTACTAGTGCCTCGATGTATGGTCCGGGAACCGCGTTGCCCGAATCGATGACTAAGCGGACACGTCGCCCAGGAATCCCAGCGGAATCGATGATGGCATCGAAGTAGAGGTCGAGGAAGTCGTCGATTTCTATGTACTCTCCATCTCCATCTCTGAATTCTCCCGATTCGAAGCCCTGCCATAATTCCTGTAACTCGTCTCCAGCCATCGCGTCCGGTCCGCGACAGAACTTGAAGCCGTTGTACTCAGGTGGATTGTGACTGGCGGTGATTGCCACCCCTCCATCGACATCGAGTGCCAGCGTCGCTCGATACAGAGCGCCCGTCGGCATGATTCCGATGTCATGAACATCCACGCCGCCCGCGAGCAGCCCCTCGACGAAGGCGGCGTGCAGTTCTGGTCCCGATTCTCGAATATCACGACATACCGCTAGGGCATCACAGTCTAGGTATGTGGCGGTAGCACGTCCCAAACGCAGCGCGAAACCGGCGGTCAGCGGGTCACCAGCGATTCCACGAATATCGTAGGCCTTGAATGCCGCACGCGTCGTTTCGGGATCGAGTTCTTTCGGCCAAGGAGCTGCAGACACCGGTCTCACCGAATGGGCCGTGTGGGCGGGGGTGAAAAAGCAGATAGGTCAGCCGACAGGCGATTTTGACTCATCAGCAACTGTTTGCGTCGATGGCTTGCACGACTACCTCGATTTTCGCTCCCGCTGGCAGAGCGGCGACGGCGAACGCGGCGCGTGCTGGAGGAATCTCACTCTCTCCAATCCAATCGGAATATACCTCATTCATAGCCTGAAAATCATCGATATCATCGAGCAGTACCTGTGCGAAGCAGATGTCGTCCCTTGAGAGTCCGGCCGCTTCCAGCAGCGCGTCCACCTTGGCCAGCGCACCTGCTGTCTGGGATACCACATCATCACCCGCGTCGGGTGCAATCTGCCCAGCCAACCAAACTATTCCGTAGGATTTCACTCCAGGTGAGTAGGGTCCGAACACCTCGCTCCCGGGAACTTCGATGCGCTCCTTGTGCCCCATGCGAGCCCGACAGGCGGCACCGGCCTTAGCCGTTCTCTTGACAGGAGGGAGGAGCCTCGGAGGTACATGGAAGGCGCTCCGTTGACCTGCTGGGTACTCGACCATCCGGCGCACATGCAGTTGTTCGCCCGCTTCATTCGTAACGGAGAGGAAAACGATCTGTTAGTCGTCACCAGCCGTCATGAGACCGAGGCGTTACTCGCTGCTAAGGATGACCATCTGCCTAATCGTAAGACGTTGCTAGTCAAGCGACCAGTAGGGCTTGGGTTGCTTCCTCTTGGACGGGAACTACGTGCTTGGAACAGAGTTCGCATGGTGCGAGCGCAACTCAAGCAGCAGCGGTTGATTGGTTACCCGATTGAACGGATGATTTCGAAGGGCTCACCGCTAGAATTACTGGCTGCGAAACGTGAGGGAATCGGCTCCCGCTGGTACATCTCTGACTGCGAACCCAACCATCTCGCCCATCGGCTGGCCCTCAATTCAGCCACTGATGTCGTGTTGCCATCATCGTGGCGTGTCGACCTTGATCGCGGCTTTCTTGACGCCGTCCAGGAACGTTCCGACATCAGACTGCATCGCCTCTCTGGAGAACTTCCGCACTGCTATCTTAGCGAGCGGCCCCGAGCTGCCCGGGATGATGGTTCGCTACCGCGCATACTCTACAGGAAGTTGGTAGGCGGAGGCATCCATGATCGCGGAGAGCACATCAGTGCTGAGCCGCTGCTAGCTGACCTAGGGATGCAGGTACAGATTATCGCCGAGAATGAGCCGGTCGAAGATCCGTGGGGATTGCCCAGCCGACTGGCAGAATACGATGGTGTACTCTCCGAATCTGTCACGATGGCACACGAGGCAATCGTACAAGGGGTGCCAGCCCTGCTCGTCTCGGCGGCCAAGCGCGGTGTGCTTGACACCTATTCCGGCGACGGCCGGCTGCATCAGTTAGACGTCCCACTGCGTCCTGGAATAGCGATGACCACAGTAGTCTCCTCATGGAGGGAGGCTGTCAATAACGGCATGCATTCGCCGCAGATGGCTCCACCATGGAACTCAGCGGCAGACGAACTCACCGCACTCATAGGATGATGTCACACCGTTCACGAAACTCACAGTGACTCGCGCAGTTCCTCGAGCATCTGACCGTGGTCGCCAGCGAGTTCAGCAGCGTCGATATCTCCGAGCAGATGGAATTCAGCGGCGGCGGCATCGTCACCTGCAATCGGCGTGGCATCATCAGGGATGGTAACGCGGTAGAGGATGCTCACGATGTGCTTGCGCGGATCTCTGTCGGGGTCTCCCCGTACAGTTACCAAGCGTGGGTCGTGACCGATGACTCCGGTTTCTTCGGAAAGTTCGCGCAGAACAGCCACCTCGGGATCCTCACCCTCGTCGACGAATCCGCCAGGGAATGCCAGACTTCCCTTCCACGGCTCCCGTCCACGCCGTATGAGCAACAGTTCCAGACCTGAATCACCCATTCTGATACCAGCCGCATCGACCGTCAAAGCCGGGTTGTGGTAACCGTCTTTGCCACACGTCGGACACGTTTCATCCATGTTCAACCACCGTAACGACGCTTGCGCTTCTGGTAGGAATCGATTGCCTCGTAGAGGTCGTTGCGGGAGAACGACGGCCAGTGAACATCGGTGAAGTGAAGTTCAGCATAGGCGATTTGCCAGAGCAGGAAGTTGGAGATGCGCTCCTCTCCGCTCGTGCGGATGACCAAATCGGGGTCGGGGAGTTCTGCTGTGTAGAGTCGCTTTGAGATTTCGCTAGTGTCTATTGAGTCTAGTTCAAGCCGTCCTTTGGCATGTTCGGCAGCAACTCCTCTGACTGCATCGACGATTTCCTCGCGACCGCCATAGGCTAGGCAGACAGTAAACAGGAATTCTGTGTATGATTCAGTGCGTGATTCCGCCTGCCCAATCGCATCGCGTACGTGTTCGGGCAGCATTTCCAAACGACCGACTGCTTGGACCTTGACACCCTGTTCGTGAATCTGTGGATCATCTGCTATCTCATTGAATCCGGATACATACAGATCGTAGAGTGCTTCCAGTTCATCTGGGTCACGTGTGCTGATGTTATCTGTGGAGAGAGCGTAGACAGTCAGGTAGGGAATACCGAGCTCGAGAATCCAGTCCATCACATCCTTCAGTTTGTCCTTGCCCTGCTGATGGCCGATTTCCCTCTCAATTTCCTGACTCCAGGCGAAGCGCCTGTTTCCATCCATGATAATTGATACATGCTCTGGGAGAGGCTGCGCCTTCAGGCGGTCTCTGAGCCTGTTCGTGCGTATGCGGTCAGTGCGAGAAATGACGCTCCACGACAGCCGGGAATTGGCGATTTTTCGCGCAGGCCATCTGATGATTCTGAACTTCAGCAGCCACTTGGCGGTCGCATCCAGTCCTCTACCTATGCGCCCCACTCGCTCACCTGATGCATCACGAGCATCACTCGCACTTGATGGAATCGGGTGTGAGAACTGTGCTTGGTGAGCGCTAATCGAATATCAAATCGGCATCGCCCTCAATCTGACGACGCACCGCTGGTTTCGCATTCACGACGATTATTTCCGCGCAGTGCGGCCATACTGCAAGGTCCGACTTAGAATTTCCAGCATAGCCGAATCCTTTCTCACCGAATCGCTCGACCAGAGCCGCCGCCTTGTTCTCGCCGGCTAGATTCGGTCCCATATCAGTAGCCATCACATCATCGAAAATCCCGATGTGTCGTGCAATCTTCTCCGCCACCGGTCGATCTGATGCGGTACACAGAATCAGCGTGCGCCCTGTCTCCTTCTGCTGCTTTAGCCAGTGCATGAACTCCTCGTGATAGATGAGTTTCTCCGGGTCGAAGTTCAATTTCTTCCCTAGAGCGCGTTTCCATACCGGGCGACTGCCGGTGAACTCCTTGTAGAGCATCCACGGAATCAGCCATGGGCGAATCAGCAGCACCCTGCTAATCGTCATGTAGGACATGTCAGTGAGGATGACGGTGCCATCGAGGTCGACCGCGAGTGGTAGGTCTGACATCTCTCTCACAAGCCTTGGGCGGTGTGCGGCCCCTGTCAATCTTGGGGCGGCTTCTGAGGAGGGGTGCGCAACAGAGCAATTAGCAGGAGCCGCGAGCCGTAATCGAGGTGCGCCCCTGCCATCACAGCTGACCATAGAGATACTCGCTGAAGAGTCGTGGTTCCCCGGAGGTGTGGTCACAGCGTTAGAGCCAGCCGCAGAGCAGGCACCTGCTGGCTTCGAGGCTTACAGGCTCCATACCCGTTGGGGCACTCAATTGATGCTCTGGCCCACTGGTGATTCGGACTCATTCGACTGGTGGAAGAGCATGCTACCCGTTGGAGGGGGTGGCGAGCGTTGGGGAGAGGTTCCCGAACTAGCTGGAGCGACCATCGAGCGCATCGATGCTTGGGATGGTCGCTGCTGGCGCATCCGTGAGAGTTCCGGGGGGATAATGCGCGCTCACTTCCTACCACTCGATTCATGCGGGCATGGAAGGAGGTTGGCTGGAATCGCTTCGGAGGTACTAGAGGCGGCTGTTGGTGGCCTGCAATGGCAGGGCCGCGATGTACTGCTCATCTATCGACAGCAGCAGGGAGAGGCGGCATCTGACCGCCTAGCGAAAACCATCGAGGAAGGAGACCACACCGCTGCTGAACAGATTTGCCAGGCCTCGGGGGAGGCTCTTGGAAGATTTCACTCGGATGCACTAGCTTGGTTGTCACTTCCAAACGATGAGCGTCGCTGGAATCAGCGGCTCAAACGATTGGAGGAGCAACTTGTCACAAACACGCTCTGGCGCGCTCCGCATTCACGCGATACTCACGCAACCATCACGCACCGAAATTTCGGGCTTGAAGGGGTGTTGCTGCATGACGACGATGAGCCGACCATCGCCAACTGTGCTGATGGCGTAATCAACGCCATCCTGCCACCCTACCAAGATGTTCCAGCCGTCCGTGATCTCGCCGCCGGCTACCGCTCCATATCCAGCATCCTGTCGAACGCTGGCGGACACGATATCCCGGCAGACCTCGAACTGAGACTACGCCGCGCGCTGTTCACCGGTTGGTGTGCCACCGCGCCATCCGAAGCGACCTCTGCAGCCGCGCTTGATGGACACAGGGGTGGGGTTGCCATCTGGGAGTATGAGCAGGTGCTTGAGGAGGTCGCCTGTGCACTTGCATGGAAGAAGGAAGTACCGAATCGTTTGACTGACTGGCTGTCGTTCATCCCTCATCTTCAGACTTCGATGTACCATTCTCGCACACTATCCGGGCTGGCGCTCGTGTCCGGAGTGTCCGCAGCCACCGCGCTGTTCATTCCAGGGGTGTTCGACAGTCTGTCGAATAGAATCGCAGCAGCAACTATCCTCTCCTTGTGTGCCCTGTTTCTGCGCTGGGCTTACCGGCGTCGAGCACCGCCGCCGTACTAGTCGAGTCGGGTGAATTCGGCCTGAGCGAATTCGTAACTGCGTGGAACACCGGTCGGAATTTCCAGAAGAAGAACATCCTCCTCAGACAGCCCTTCGATGTGCATCACAATCGAGCGCAGAGAGTTTCCATGGGCGGCGACCAGTACATCCTTGCCTGATTCCAAATCAGGGATTATTCGCTCCTCAAGACAGGGAATAGTACGTTCAGCACAGGTCTTCAGGCTCTCACCTTCTGGTGGAGCCACGTCGTACGAACGCCGCCATATGTGCACTTGCTCGGCGCCGTGCTTCGCCCGCGTCTCGTCCTTGTTCAGGCCTTGCAGCGCTCCGTAGTGCCGCTCGTTAAGCCGCCAATCCTCGTGGGTTGGGATATCGCCTGAACCGGTGTTCAGGTCGAGCACGATTTCTGCTGTCTTCTGGGCTCTGACCAAATCGCTGGTGTAGCAGATGTCGAAGCGAGTGTCGGCCAGTTGCTGGCCAGCGTCCGTCGCCTCCTGCACACCCTTCTCAGACAATTCCACATCAGTCCAGCCGGTGAAGCGGTTAGCAGCGTTCCAGACGGATTCACCGTGCCTAATCAGCACGAGTCGCGCCATTTGATCACTCTCGTGAAGCGCGCATGCGCGGCTCGAAGAATTCGAGTTCGAGTTCCTTGGCCAACCGGCTCACGTCGAGCAGGAGTGTCTCACGTGCCTCTTTCTCCTCATTGCCACCAGAGACATCCCAGTACAGATTGCAGGCAATCTCGAAGGAATCCTTGGAAATCGCCGACACGCGGGCAAATGAGGAATCGTGCTTCTGCGTCTTGGGGTGCTCGCACACCAAATTCCAGATGCCGGTGCAGAATGCCTCTAGGGCATCCGCATCACTCGACAGGTCGAGGTAGAAGATGGGCTGATAGCGCCTCCAGCGCCGCTTGCCGAAATTCTCTATGCCCTTGTTCACCAAGGTGCTGTTGGGCAAAGTGATGACCGTGTCAGCGGTTGTTCGCAGCAGAGTCGTACGGATGCCGACTTCGATCACCTCGCCCTCGCTTGAGCCGACCACAATCCAGTCACCGACACGGAAGGGGCGGTCGAGCAGCAGGGTGATTGAGCCGAACAGGTTGCCTATCGTGTCCTTGGCGGCGAACGCGAACGCCAGACCACCGATTCCCAAACCGGCGATGAGCGTCTTCATGTCGAAGCCGAATCCTTCGGCTATCAGCACCGCCCCGGAGAGAACGATGAGAACTCGCAGCACGCTCTCAACACCGGTAATCAGCGTCTTTGTCGATTGGTCGAGCACCCCGTCGTCGTCCCACCAGGCAATCAGGTCCGGCAGCAGGTCCACGAGGCGCATCACGCCCCAGACGATGCCGATGAGGAAGGCAGCCTCGCCAAAGGCGGTAATCCAGTATTCGAAGGTCTCTGGAAGAACGACCTCCGGCTCGCTGCCGAGGTATTCGGTCATCTTCCACCAGACGAGGCCAGCCCCCGCAGCACCGAAAGATACGCGCGAGCGCATCTCGAACTCGTTCAGGGAATCGATTTTCCCCGTGAACGGCTTCATCAACTGTGGGAACAAGAACATGATCAGCACGCGAGCTACAAGCCCGAGCATGAAGATGGCCAGTAGACTGACCCAGATTCCCATTTGCACCCCTAACACGAGGTTATCCCATCCGGGAACCATCTGAATGAATGCGTCCATTGGACCGGCGGAGCCGACTTTGCTTGAAAAGGCGACGGACAACGCGCGACGTTCGATATTCAGCCTAGCAGGTCAGCGAACCGTTCAAGTGAGTCCCGCGGCTGGGCACCTACGGTGCCCGAATTGCGCAACGCCCGTGCCATCCTGCTCGCTCTGTTGATGCTCAACTCTTTGATGCTCACCGGCAGCCTCGCAGCCTATCAGGACGACGACGATACCGGTGCTGCTCCAGAGGACCTGTGGTCCATTCAGTATGTCAGCCAGTCCTTCCCTTGGGGTGGTGACTCGGATGCGCAGTTTGACTCCTATCACGATTTCACCAGCATGCGTCAGCGAATGCAGTATCTTGCCGAGCGCAATTCTGGAATCATCGAGTTCCATGATGGCATGCCAGGGGGTGTCAACGATCGCGGTATCGAAATGGATTCTGACAACTACAAAGGGTGGTTCTACAAAGAACAGATTCCATGGGTGAAGATTACTGGTGGCTCCGAAGGAGTCGACGGTGGAACCTGTGACGACTTTGTTGGTGACTGCGGAAACTACGCTGACCGACCCGATGTGATGCTTGTGGGTAATCACCACGCTAGAGAGTGGATGAGTTACGAGGTTCCTATGATGTTCCTTGAGACGATTGCTTACTATTACGGCATGGCCGGTGTGGACAATGACGGTGACGGACTCTACGACGAAGACCCGTGGGGAGATGCTGACGGTGATGGCGTACTCGACGACGATGGCGACTGCCTCCAACTCAACGACTCGTATCAGGACAGCAACGGCGACGGAACTCCGTGCGGACCAGGAGACCTAGGGGTGGACGAGGATTTCCGCGAACAGTGGATTACCGACTTGGTCGACACCCGTGAAATCTACCTCGTGCCGATGCTCAACGTCGACGGCAACCGCTACGACCGCGAGGTCTACTGTGGTGAGGAGGCGTGGGAGAACTGCGCTACGAGCGGCTGGCGCAAGAATCTGCGCGACAACACCGTGACCGGGGTCACACCGCTTCCCGATGTGGACGAAGAGGTCGACGAGGGGTGCGACGGAGTCGACCTGAATCGCAATTACCAGTTCGAGTGGGGTGCTCCTTTGGGGGCGACAGGACCACTATTCCCCGGGATGTGCTATGCCAGCGGACCGAACAACGACGTCTACAACGGTCCTGTGAACTATGAGGACAATGACGACGATGGGCTGGTCAACGAGGATCACGTCGATGGCAAGGACGACGACGCGGACGGCCAGATTGACGAGGATTGGATGGGCGGCAACAGCGAGCCA
>CAXEUS010000249.1:0-5864 GCA_963999385.1 uncultured Candidatus Poseidoniales archaeon
AAGGGGCGCAGCCCATCAGCGTCACGCCGTCTTGTGGTAGAGGGATAAGTCAGATTTCGAGCCCTCTGAGAGTAGGTTATCCACCTCTTCGTGTAACCCCCCCTCATCGATTTTTCACCTACCTACTTGGCGAACTCCTGTTTCGGGAGTATTCGGCGACGGCTTCATGGAGGCCGAGCGAGTCGAGCGGCCTGCGGTGAGCCCATGGCGGATGCTGATGAGTTACAACAACTCGCTCAATTGGTTGAGGTCAATCGAGGTAGGATGTCGCGTCTTTCAGAGCAAATCACTCGATTAGAGGAGGCGGCAGCAGAGCATGGGCAGGTGCTGAAGGCACTCAATGCGCTTGAAGCCGGACCAGATGCTGGCACCATGGTGCCACTTGGCGCTGGTGTGCAACTAGTGGTTGATCGAACAGAGGACAGCGGCGTTGTAATCGACATAGGTAGCGGCATTCAGACCGAACGCTCACTTGGAGAGGCACTCCCGTTAGTTGAATCGCGCCTCGAGGACATCGAGACGTTGTTGGGTTCACTGAACGAGCAATTCAACTCCTCTGAGGAATCGGTCAAGGAGCTAGTGGACCAGTTCAACTCTCTACTGACTGATTTACAGTCGGAGGCGGCCGAGGAGGAGGCTGTAGTCCCTCAGGCTGAGCAGGAATCTGGTTCGAGCGAGCCCGCCAAACGTCGCCGGCGTTCAATTGGTGGAGATCTCACACTCGACGACTGAGGTGACCACATGGGCCTGTTCGATATTTTTCGCAAACGCGTCAAGGAAGTTGCAGAGGATACTGACGAGGACGAACTGTCCGCGCCAGAGGAGAGCGAGGAGG
Organism: uncultured Candidatus Poseidoniales archaeon; assembly: GCA_963999385.1. Classification (GTDB taxonomy): domain Archaea; phylum Thermoplasmatota; class Poseidoniia; order Poseidoniales; family Thalassarchaeaceae; genus JAKUTA01. The sequence goes on from CAXEUS010000249.1 coordinate 836, forward strand.
CGGAAGCGGCACTCAGCGAGCGCGAACAACTTGAGCAGGAGGCGGCCGACACAGAAACTACGCAAGCGGATGACTGGGAGGATATCGAGTCGATAGAACCCGAGGCCCCATCAATAGAGCCCGAATCAACCGATGAATGGGATGACTGGGAGGATGACTCAGTCCCAGAACCCCTCTCCCCCTCCCTCTCAAAGAAGGAACGTAAGCAGGCTGAGAGGACACAACGCCAGCAGGATAAGGAGCGCGAGAAGGCGCGAAAACAGGGATTCGACCCAGACCAGGTGACCAAGCCTGAAGGTTCAGCCGTGGACCTGCACGTCATGCGTTCTACCACTGGAAGGAAATTAGTGGAAGTGAAACACACCCCGAAAGGGTCGGCTGGTGTTCAGAAGGTCGAGAGCGACTCGGGCCAGGAAATCGAGGTCGATCTAGGTGGTGGAGTCGTGTCCAGGGGCGGCCGCGTAATCAAATCCGGAACAGCTCTCGATGCGTTGTTAGAGGAACTGGAACTTGTTCTTCTAGAGGCTGACATGGGTCGTCTGTCGGTTGACGAGGTCATGAGTGCACTTCGCACCGAACTTGTAGGTAGCCGCCTTAGGAAGGGAGCAGACTTGTCCAAGGTGATTGAGGCAGCACTCAAGCGGACATTGCATCTACTGCTATCCGCTGGCTACTGGGATTTCTATGAGACCGTTGACAAACTGATTGCAGATGGCGATCAACCAGTTGTCATCATGATGGTCGGCGTCAATGGCACGGGGAAGACGACGACCACTGCCAAGATAGCCTATCATCTCAAGAAGAAGGGGCTGGATGTTGTTCTCGCCGCCGCCGATACATTCCGTGCTGGCGCAATCGACCAGTTGGACATTCATGCCAAACGCATCGGTGTGCGTTGCATTGCTAGTCAGAGAGGGGGTGATGCTGCTGCTATTGCTCGTGATGCAATCGAGCACGCCAAGGCTAGACATCAGCATGTAGTAATCGTCGACACCGCGGGCCGGATGCAGAATAAATCCAACCTGATGGAGGAGTTGCGTAAGGTGCACCGCGTCACGAAGCCACATCTCGTGCTGTTCGTCGGCGACGCCCTCGCTGGCAACAATGCAGTAGAGCAAGCGGTTGAGTTCCAGCGAATGTTGCAGTTCGACGGCGCCGCTCTGTGCAAACTTGACACAGACGCTAAAGGTGGTGCAGCACTCAGTATCGCTCATGCCACAGGGAGGCCGATTGTTCTGGCAGGAGTAGGCCAAGAATACGATGATTTGAGGCAGTTCGACCCTGACTGGCTAATCGAGGAGATGTTCGTATGAGTGATGACATCCTGCAGTCCGAGGAATCCATCCAGTTCTTTTCATTGGTTCACATGCTGCAGCGCAGTGCGATGGTAGGGTTGGGGTTGATGCCCGACTACGAGGGCGAATTCACACCCCACTTAGAGGAAGCCAAGGCAGCCATCGACATCATTGGGATGTTGCAGAAGCGAACGGAGGGCAACTTAGAGGAGACGGAGCAGGTATTGTTGCAAGGAATACTCACTGAATTGCGAATGCAGTTCGTCCAAGCTCCTAGAGAAGTGGAGCGCAAGCAGGAGGAGCAGGAAGCCGCCGACGAGTTGAAACAGACTTTCGAAGATCCTCAAAACGCACCTGTCGAGACTCTCATCGATGATGATGAAAGCGACGATTCCGAAGAGTGAACGCACCGCTCGATTGATGAGACTGGCTGACTTGGCCCACTTCAAGAGGGAAGCAAGTGACACGCGTCATCGATGTCGAAGATGAGGATGCACCTCTGGCGTTGGTCGTAGATAACAACGCGATGGTTCTCCATCGCCTCCATCAGTTATTCACTCAGAGAGGATACCGCGTACTCGAATGTGAGGATGGAGACAAGGCGGTCGATTTATTCGTCTCCGAGGAGCCAGAACTAGTACTACTATCACTCGATATTCCAACTCTTGATGGGCACGTGGCAGCCCTAGAGATACGTGAGTCGCGTGATGATGCGCGCATCGTTCTCATCTCATCACGCGGCCGCATGGAATTGGCTGGCGACGCAGCATTCAGTGCAGGTGCCGTATCTGTACTCCAGAAACCGGTCACGGCCACTTCTGTGGATGAGGTGTGGGAGGATATCATGGGTGATATTCCCGAGGCCCCCGGTGTCGCTGACCTCGACCAACTCTACCCTGATATCGATGAGAAGGATGCTGAAGAGGAGGTTTCCGCCGCTGACTTGTTGGGCGGCCTTCCGTTACCACCACCACCAGAATCCCTCCCCGCCTTGTCCACAAAGCCCCCGCGTCGTCGCCGAGGTGTTGGTTTTCTACTACTCGCGCTGGTATTGTTCGGAGGCGCGCTGGCAGCGATTGGTTATGGATTACAACAGATGGGCGTGCTGCCGTTTTGATTAATTCAAATCTGGAGCATCAGGCGTCCCACTTTCAATCAATCTCACCGCCGGGGATTGTGGTAGAACAGCTTGCTGTTGAATCAATTGCACTGGTACATAGGGGACCAGCATGCTTCCAACTGGTGCATCAGTAACCACCTCCACCTTGTGCTGTAGGCTTGTGATGAGTGTCGCATCGCAACGCGAAAGCCGGGTATCCAATTCCTTGTGGATGTTATACTGCCACCATGCCAGTGCGAACAGGCCACCAGTAGTGACGAGGGCGAACAGCCAGGTTAACGCGTAAGCCATCACACTTCGGATGGGCACTCCCTCTGTCAAGCATTCGCCAGCGAGCATCAGGAGATGATGCTGTTCACCGCGGCAACAGGGTCATCTGCGCCTGTGATTGGCCTACCGATGACCAACAGACTGCTACCGGACGCAACCGCGTCTTCTGGGGTGGCGATTCTGCGCTGATCGCCGGCTGCACTACCAACTGGTCTGACACCCGGAGTAACCAGTAGGAACGGCTTGGGTAGGAGGCTGCGTAGGTGTGCGACCTCAAGCGGCGAGCAGACCGCACCGTGGACTCCGGATTCGTGTGCTAGTTCAGCCAGTTGCGCCACCTCTCCTTCCTCTGCTTCCAGACTTGTGAGCACGGTGATTGCCAGCAGACGCATATCTTCTCCCGCATTAGTTACTGACGCTTCGAGCATCTCCCTCCCTCCACTGGCGTGTACGGTCAGCAGATCCACTCCGAGTTCAGCAGCGGCCTTTGTCGCCAACCCTACCTGATGTGGGATGTCGTGTAACTTGAGGTCGAGGAACACATTACCGCCGCGTTGCTTGATTTCATCGACCACCTCTCTCCCAGCGTGCGTCCATAGGGATACACCGACCTTGAACCAACAGATACCAGCAGGAAGCAACTTGTCGACCAGATTGAGAACATGGTCCACATCGAGGATATCGAGCGCCACGATGACCTTGTCAGCGCGCACCATCAACCACTTCGCCTCGCCCACAATCCCTCAATGCTTCGGTCGTTAAATCCAGTCATTATCGAGGATTGGCTGCACTGTTTCGGTTATCGATTGCTCAATCGGCCGCCATTTCATGTCGAGTTCTCGTTCGGCGGGCGTGGCATCGAACAGGGATTTCTTTCTCAAATGAGCCCGAGCCCAACTGACTGTGATCTTGGGATGGAATAGAGCAGCGAGCAGAGCTATACTGTATGGAACCTGCCGCTTAGGCCATTTTCTGTCAGGAAATTCTCCCCCAAGGATCTTGGCGATGTCTCGGAACCATGCGTGCCCACCCACTACGAGGTAGCGCCCCCCGGGTTGCCCTCCTTTGAGCGCCCGCACATGTGCTTCTGCCACATCGCGCACGTCGACGATGTTCACGTGCAAAGGGAGCAATAGGGGAGGCTTCCGCTCAACCAGCGCCACGATATAGGACAGACTTCCGCGGAGATGTCTGCGAGTCATTGGAGGCCCCAGTGTCACACACGGGTGAATGGTGATCAGTCGTGGAGGATTCGTGGCTTGCGCATGCCAGTCGCGCACGACCCGTTCCGCACTCGCCTTGGCTAATCCATAGGGATTGAACTTGACACTGGCGTCTTCACACCAGTCGTCACTAGTGAACACACGACCGTTGTCGAACGTACTCGAACTGATGGCGGCAGTTGAGGAGGTGTGCACGAACCGCTCGACGCAACCGGCTGCGTCGATGGCTGCCACTAGATTCTGACACCCTACAACCGACGGGTCGACGATGTCTTGTTGTGGATTCTTAGCGACCACGCGCACCGCGGCTGCGGTATGGATTACATCCGTGCAGCCGGCGACCGCCGCGCTGACCGCGTCACTATCGAACAGGTCCATGCAGACCACTTCCAGTGAGCCGCCGGCGCCGACAGGAAGCTGCTGTAGATGCTCAACTCGGTTCGTATCACGTGCAGCCGCGCGCACCTGCATGCCACGAGCGAGCAGATTGGCGACCACGTAGCTGCCAATGTAGCCCGAAGCTCCAGTCACCAGCACGACACCCCGAGCCATGTGCCTCGCTGACCACCCAATGGCATGAGTTCTCCGCCCGAAGGCAATCACTCGGAGAAGAAGTCAGATGAGCCCATCACTAGCATCTTCGAAGATACGCAACGCCTCTTCATCATCAGGGATATGTTCCAATGCTTCCCGAGCGGCTTCGAAGGCAGCCATCTTGTTACCCAACTGCTCATGCACCCGCGCCAGATTCAGCCAAGGGAATCCCAACGCGTCGTAGCGTGGGGACTGTGTAGCCGTACTGAGCCATGGTACGGCCTCTTTCAACTCACCACCCTCTAACAACAAAGCCCCAATGTCGTTCCATGGATTCCCGAGCGTAGGATCCGTCTCAATCGCCCGTCTGCACCAGGCAAGCGCGGATTCACTGTCACCCGATTCTGATAACGCCCAACCAAGAAATGTCGCGGATTCTGATGAGGGTAGTAGCCTAAACGACTCAGCGTGATGCTCACCTGCAAGTCCGAGAACACCCAACTGCTGCAACACGTGTCCCATGCGGAACAGATCGTCTGCCAGTTTTGTACGGATATCTGCTCCAGCCTCCTCACAGCCGGCGAACA
>CAXEUS010000250.1:0-4694 GCA_963999385.1 uncultured Candidatus Poseidoniales archaeon
ACCGGTCGAGGGTAGCCTCCAGATTTTCTTCATCTGATTCACTGGGATGGCACGTCTGCAAGGATTCTATCTCTGTCCAGGGTCTTTCAATCTGGGCTAGTGTTGGCATTCCGGATTCATCGAGAATCAGCCATCGCCTGACGCAATGTTCTGCGAGTCCTTGTACGGTCCAGTCCAGACAAATCAAGGTGTGGGCGGAACGCGGCCACGAATCAGGTCTGCGAGCCTGAAGCATGTGATTTGGCGGTATCCCAGCATCCTTCCAACCGGTGAGCAGGCCATCCTCATTTGGGATTCCGGAAATCGGTTCTCGAAGCCATTGGATGATTGGATGCCATGGTACGAGCAGGATGCGGTCAGGGTAATCACGAGCCTCCTCGCGGGTGACGGTGAACGGCAGGATGTTCGGCCCCGCCTGTTCAGAGATGCGTTCGAGATTTTCAGTCCAGTCGACAGTCAATCCGTCAATGCGTGTGCAATCCCTGGCCCGTTCCAGCAGCACACTGATGGTGTCGTCCGACAGACGCAGTTGGCGTACTCCGCCAGCGTTGTGTATTCGAGCGTCAGGATCCTTGTGTTCCAATCGTGCGCTCGCCCATTCGAGCAGTTCCTCAGGTTCGATTCCGAGTTCCATCCGCTCTGCGTCCTCGCGCAGGTGCTCTATGCCGGGGTCCGGGCCTAGCCATTCCCGCTCCTCGTTGGCTCTTTCTGCAAGCCAATTCTCCCGCTGGATGAGCAGTGATTCGACTCCGCCTTCGCCTGTGTTAGGGCCTTCCGCAGCGCTGAAGTGTTCCGCTTCCCAGCCTTCGACCATGCGCACTCGCCCCCCTGAAATCTCCTTGCCAAGCGGGCGTTCGAGTTCCTCCTGGGCTACCAGACGCATCGCCCTTCCCAGCAGCGGGTCGAGCATCCCCACCGAGTCCTCGAACAGACGGATTCGGTGGTACAGACGGTTCAGTATGGCGGCGTCGATAGTCCCCTCAACAGCCAGATTCAGGATGGTTATCACCTCGGACTGCTGACCGAAGCGGTCGAGCCTTCCGATGCGCTGTTCGATACGCATCGGGTTCCATGGAAGGTCGTAGTTGACCAGTCTGTGGCAGTGCTGCTGGTCGAGCCCTTCGCTACCGACCTCGCTTGAGAGCAGCACCTCAATCTCACCGTCGGCAAATCTCTGACGCATCGTATCCCGCTCCGCCATCGGCGTGTATCCACTCAGCACCTCGCATCGAACTCCCTCCGCCGTCAAGCGTCTGTGCAGGTGAGCCAGAGTTCCACGAAAATGGCTGAACAACAGGACGCCACCCTCAGGGTCTTTCTCCAGTTCATCCAGCAACCACACCTTGAGCGCATCGAATTTCGAATCGACATCGCCGAGCGCCTCCGCCGCTTCACGCAACAGGTCGAAATCTCCCAGTCGAGTGAGTAGTCGTTGCTCTACTGCCTGCATGTTCAGTTCGTCCGGCTCATCACCCCCCTCAGCTCCGAAATCGAGTGCTAAGCGAGCCGTGTCACGCACCTGCTGCTGAACGTGAATGGCATACGCAGGCAGGCAACTGCTCGCCATACGTTCCGGCATGACCAGCGCCCAATCGATACGGCCGGCGTCAGGGTTGCGCATCTGTACCAGACGACGGGTCCAGCGTCGCGCCGCCTCGTACAGGCGCCACTCAGCATCGGTCATGTCCACATCGAGTGTCACCGCATCTCGTCGAGCGAGAGTGAGATTGACATCTCGTCGTCTAGTGCGCACGAGCAGGTCGTTCAGTGGGCGAATCTGCCTGAGGAGGCTTGCCACCTCTTGTCGCGTACGGGTTGCACTTTCCCCGCTCCATGCCAACGCGTCAGCGACCAGTTCAATCGCTTGGGTTAGCCGGGGGTCCCCTGCGAATCCCGGTGTGAGTGCCAGAATCTGTAGTGCGGCGCGCGCCTCTTCGAGGTCAGGTTCCTGCTGGCTGAGCGCATCAAGTGCCGTGTTGAGTTGGCGCATAGGGCGCATGGTACGCTCGAAGGCTCGGAAGTCGGGCCAACGATCGGGTGCGAGCAAGGAGAGTTGCACCCACAAATCCTCGTTGCGCAGGTTGACTGGAGTGGCTGTGAGGAACAGCATGTTGCGGCTGTTGAGTGTGAGCATCTGGATTGCGTCGTGCAGTCGGCTGTTCGGATTACGCACGTGGTGAGCCTCGTCGACAATCGAGAGCATCAATTCGGGCATCCCGTTCTCCAGCAGTTCTGAGATGAGACGGGACTGGCGCAGGATGCCGTGGCTGGTGACGACTACCTGTGGTACACCCGCTTCAATCGCCAGCAGTGCTTGGCGTAACTTCGCTCCTGTGTCCGCCTCGAATCCCTGTAGGTCAGTGCGATGGTAGAGTTCCTGCATCCATTTCGAGCGCAGGCCCCCTGGAACGACAATCAGTACCCCACCTCGCTCACCCAGTACGTGCAGTCGCCTGAGCACGTGCAGCGCTGAGATGGTCTTGCCCAGTCCGACCTCGTCGGCAATCAGCATTCCCTTCCAATGGCTGGCAGCCAGCCGTGATGCTGGCAGGTGCTGGTGCGGCTGGTCATCCCAGCGTCCGAACCTAAGCAACGGACATGCGTCCGAGGGTGGGAATCGAATGTCGAGGTCCGTGCGCAGCAGCCCCCAGTGTACCTGCCGGTCGACATCCGCCGCCTCACTGATTTGTTCGTCGCGGTCGCTCAACATCCGACGACGGGCGTGCGACCGTTATTGAAGACTATCAACTGAATCAGGGAGATAGCGTGATTCAGTCAGGAGGTAGGCGGACCCCATCCTCCTTGACGGTGTTGAGCACCACGTGGGTAACTGAGCGCACGACTCCCTCTGATGAGAGAACGGTCTTGGTGAAGTCGTTGAGGTCTTCTCTATCCTGTACGCGGACGATGATGAGCGAATCCATCTCACCCGTCACGTCGTAGACTCCGAACACCCGCGGGTCGGCGGCGATACGACGCTGGACTTCGAGTAACTGCCCCTTGACAATACGGAGTCCGATGACCACAGTCAGATCCCAACCAATCTTGTCTGCATCGAGTTTGACTCCGTAGCCTTTGATGACCCCTTTATCCTCCAGTCTGACCAGCCGGTTTCCCACTGTCCCGAAGGAGACACCAATCTTCTCCGCGAGCTTGCGCATCGACGTACGAGAGTCCTGCTGCAGGGCCTCAATCAACTTGCGATCTGTATCGTCGAGCATCTTCTTCACCGCCGCCGCTGAGCCTTCGATTCCGCCTTTCCCAAGGAGGGCGGCCGCCAGCCCCGGTCGGACAGCACTTGAACATTCGCTGCCGTCTAGCGGGTCAGATTGCACGTACGTTCAGAGAATTGCCCACATTTCGACATTCGTTCAATCCACAGATTCTCCGCCGGCGCTCTCATCGGGGGTGAGTGACAGGTCGAGAACCCAGCCGCCGAGCTGCTCCACCTCGATTGACCAGCGGGTGCGAGCGGGTGATGGTGACTGCTCCGTGACCTTCATCCTCAGTCTGACATCGACCGATTCTCCGGGTTTGATCACCCGCTCCTTCGGTTGCTTCGGAACCCGCCACGGTGCATCGACATCAGCCCCCTTCAGCGTCACCGGGCTTCGCCCAGCGACGAGAGTCACGTGTGCGTTCCACGCCTGTCCTCTGCGGGTGAGCCGGCCGGTCAGTTTCGGTAGACACACCTCACGCTTCCACTCGGCGCGAACGCTCATACCGAGGCCGATGAGGATGGCGATGCCCAGCAGATAGAGGTGGGCGTAGTCGGCGATGGCGGGAACCGAGGAAGGCGTCTCTACATCGGTGCTGACTGCGGCATGTATCGAGTGGTTGAGGTCGTCGACAAGCAGAACCACGACATTGAATCTCCAGAGGTCATCGCTGCTGAATTGAATACCATCCTGCTCCATTCTGGCAGCGTCAATCGTGTAGTTCCAGTCTGTCTGTAGGCCTGCTTCGTGGTGGAACGATGTGGACCAATGATAGTGCTGCACAACGAAGTGATTGTCGGGTCCAAGGTTCGGGTGGTCCACCGTCAGCAACAAGCGCAGATTTACGGACTCGGGAAGGTCATCAATAGGCGTTATTCCTACCTCTATCTCCAAGGAAGTTGGCTCCATGCCCCCATTCACCAGTACATCGAGTGTCAGGTCAGCCAACTCGGCTTGAGGTTGGTTCTCCGAGGAAAGTGCATCTTCACCTCCGAAGGGAGATGCTTCCTGCCAGCCCGAGCACGCCTCAGCTCCGAGCGCCGCGGCTCGTTGCTCTCCCGCGAGCATCGCCCCATCACCGACTACCCAGACCAGTTGAATCACCCCTTCGTCGGTCATGTGCTCAGACCAGTCATCACATCCGGACTCAGGCTCGAACCACTCTCTGACTGGTTCTCTGTCCGCCGAGGCAGTGCCAATCGGTGTGAGCAGCAGTGCCGCAATTAGAATCTGCAACAGGCGCTGGTTGTTCACGAATCCATCCCCACTCCGAGCAACCTTTCGAGCAGATGACGTTCAGCGTCAGGCAGCATGAGGGTTAGTTTTGCTCCAAGCCAAGCTGGCACCCACCATGTCTCTCCTTCGGCTTCCAACGTGAGCATCAGGCTGCCGCTACGTTCACCGGTGAGAGTGGGGATGAGTTTCTCCGCCGCCTCTTGATCGGGTCCCCCCCGCAACAGCATATCGGCAAGCATG
>CAXEUS010000251.1:0-3760 GCA_963999385.1 uncultured Candidatus Poseidoniales archaeon
GAGCAGTGCATCAAGCGCGGCATCCCCCGTAGAGGGGACATGCAAGCGGTCAGCCTAGCTATGGACGGCAACTCTGTCTGTGGCGTGGTGCTGTTCGATGTACAGGATGGCGAACTGGTAGGTGTTCAGGCGAAGGCGGTTGTCCTCGCCAGCGATGGGTTTCAGTCGGCATGGAATGGCGATGGGGTAGGAGATGGCACCGGGACATGGCTGGCACTGGCGGCTGGAATCCCACTACGAGACATGGAGTTCAGCGCTTGCAACCCTCTCAACGTGGAAGAAGTGAACTTGTCGCTTCCACTCACTCTCATCGATGATGGCGCCAAGGTGAGGTTCGCCTCAGGGGGAGATGTTGAATTCGGTTCTGACTCTGGATTACACGCTGCCTCACAACAAATGGTCACTGGCGGTGAATCGTGCGTTCTGGATGCCCGCGTGCTTGATAGAACCAGTAGAATGTGGTATTCCGATACTGCAGAACGGGTCCAGAGTCGCTGTGGGTTGGCACTGGATTCTGACGTTCTTCCGCTCGCCCCGCGCGTCGAATTGACGATTGGTGGAATACCCACCAACGGCTCCGGGCAAGCTCTCTCAGGTGGCGAGGTTACCGCCGGATTGTTTGCTGCTGGAGGTTGCTCGAATTCTGGTTTTCACGGCGCCGACATAGTTGCAGGCAACCATCTCCTAGATTCTCTAGTGGGGGGTTCCAGTGCTGGAGCGGCCGCTGGTGCTGCTGCTGCGGAGGCAAGCTTCGGCTCTTCCAGTGCAGTGATGGCAGAGTTGTCCACTGCTGGAGACAAGGTGGCCAAACTGCTCAAAGGAGGTGGCGAGGAATCACTCACACGTGCCGCTGCGGCATTCCAACTGGCTAGTGTGATGAAAGAGGCAATGGGTTCAGAGCGTGACGCGGCCACGCTGGAATCGGCTGCATCACGTATCGCAGCCCTCGGCTCTGCCGGTCTACAATTGTCTGATTCAGATCCAGTGATGAACACCGAACTGGTTGAGGTGCTGCGCCTCGAAGGGCTGTTGACACTCTCTCAGGCTGCAGTGGCGGGAGCAGCACACCGTGCTGAATCTCGCGGAAGCCATCAGCGCAGTGATTTCCCTGAGCGTGATGACGCCGGTCACATGCACCACTCACTCGTCGACGCTGCTGGTAGCGTAAGTACAGAACCTGTGAGCAGAGGTGATGGTGATGGCTGGCTGCTCACACCTCCTGAATGATGTGGAATGATGGAACCTAGTCTGTTCACGAAGATCATCAACGGAGAGATTCCGGCGTCGTTCGTCGCTAAGGGAGATACTTGGGTGGCCTTTCTGGACATCTTCCCCCGCCGACCCGGACACACGCTCGTAATTCCCGTGGAGCAGAAGCAGTACATCTCCGAATTGTCCACCGAGAGCAGGACGGGTCTGATGGAGGGGGTTGTTGAGGTACAGCGCAGATTGGGCGCGCATTTCGCTACGACAGACTTCGGTATTGGTGTGCACGATGGCCCGCTTGCTGGTCAAGAGGTCCCGCACGTACACGTGCATGTCGTACCGCGCACGGAAGGTGACGGTGGACTTACGCTACTCGCCTGCTGGCCTGACTCACCTCCGCCCGGTTCTGCAGACCCCGATTTCACTGCCTTGGCTGAACTCGCAGAGCAGTTGCAGGCACTCGATTGAGTAGCCAGCGGATTGATGCGCTGCGCCTTGCTCGCCGGGAATGATGTCGGATTCATCTGACGGGTTGACTGTCGGTGTTGATGGTCGGGTCGACCACCATGGTGAGGAGTTGCCGCAGCTGACTCATCGTTCTGCTAACTTGGATGTTGAAAGACTGCTCCGGATGCATCACCCCGACTTCAGTGGCGAGCACCCCGCGACTCCTGGCATCTACACACTGTTCAGAACAATCCTGAGCATAGGTGTAAGACAGCAGTTCCGCAGTTACCAGATTACAGGGCTAGAACAGGTAAGATCTGAGGCTGGGGCGATGTTCCTTGGGTGGCACACCAATGGCCTCCTCGATGCGACGGTGGTGGTTGAGCCCAGCCCGAAGCGCTTCGTGTTCGCTGGGCGCCACGACATGCTCACCGGGTCGGTGGTAGGTTGGTGGGGGCGTCGACTAGGAGTACAGCCGTTGCTGCGTCAGGCCGAGCGGTTGCGAGGCGGCGTCGATGAAGAGACTGCAGCAGCAATCAACTCCGCGAGCATGCTGACCGTAGCGGCCAAACTGGCGCACGGACACGCTACAGCGCTGTTCCCTGAAGGCCATTCTCACAACAAATCCCATCTTATTCGTCTGCGTACCGGCCCGATGCGCAGCATTCTGAATGCAACAGTACTCGCCCACCACCTTGAGTTACCACTGCCAGTCATTCATCCAGTGGGCATTCACTTCCGCCACCACGAGCGTTTCCGTACAGATACATGGGTCGAATACAGTGATGCCCTCGATGTTCCGCTGTTGGATGATTCGAAGCGTGCTGTTCGCCTACTCGATGGCGAGTGGGCTGAGCCAGACGTCGCCACCACTCGCATATTGCGTGATGAGGTAGGGGTCAAACTCGCACCTTTGACCCCAGATGCACCAGATGAAACGACTTGGCGCGCTTGGCTGATTCTAGGACACCTGCGCGCACGTGCGCAAGGAAAGAATCTGGAAAGTTGGAGAGATGAGGTGCTGGCTGCGCGTGCGATTCGAGATGGTCTCAGGAGTACTTCCGAAGACAAGGAATCGGGGCCGTGGGCAGGACCCATGGCTGAGGAGCGGGAAGGTGATGATCCAGCAACTACATCGATAGTGGTGCAGAAAGCGAAACTGCTGCATGGTCTGTTGGACGAACACGATCTCGACGGGCGTGACTTGCACTCCAATACACGGATGTCACCTGTGCAGATGACGCGTTTCGCCCTCTCGCTGTTGCTGTGTATCCCCTTGCTGCCGTTCGCGTTACTAGCCAACGGATTTCAGTGGGCGGTGGGGTGGTGGCTCGTGTCACGCACACCCGACCCACCAGACAAGTGGCAGACCTACATATTCGTCCCCGGGCTGCTAGGACAGGTGTTCGTCTGGCCTCTCGCCTTCGTGTTGTTCACTTACGGTGCCTTACAGGGTCTGGCACAGATTGACACATTGCTCACTAACAGCCCCCTGAATCTGCTTATCTCTGCCGTTGCTGCTGTGTTGGTGATTAGCGTGAGCACGAAATTGATTCTGAGCGTACGTGATTCCATTTGTGATGCCCGTCGTCTTCTGCGTTTACAGCGGATGCGAAACAGTGAGTCATGGCCCGAGGTCGAGACACTCATCGCTGACATAGGACCGATGCTCGACGAGGGCCATTGAACCCCCACGCGCTCAAATAGGTGCGAGGGGTGGCCGACCCATGGTCGATGACGTAGAGGCGGACGTGCGCCGTTGGCTTACTGACGAAGGCATCGAGTTGCGTGACCGTCCCGACCCACGCGCTCGCTTTCACCTGCTGGTTCGCTATCCTCCCACACCACACGGCCACGTGTTCAATGTCGTATCACCTAAGCAGCGCAGTCTACTGGTAATCTCGTCAGTAACTCAGGTCGACGTTGGGCAGCAGGAAGAGATGACCCGACAATCTGGTGATGATGGAGAAGGATGGGAGCGCTGGCTGCACGAAACTCGATTGCACCTCACGCGCAGCGACGTTGACTGGGTGCTGCACGTACGTAATTCGAACCAATCCCCAGCCGGTCCGTTGCAGGCGTTCAATCTCTCCCAACCCGTGTGGAA
>CAXEUS010000252.1:0-1587 GCA_963999385.1 uncultured Candidatus Poseidoniales archaeon
AACCGGTGCTCGATGAAGGTGGACCGCTAGCTTATCGAGATCTTGGACTCAGCAAGGAAGAGACGGACAGAATCATCTCGCGAATGATGTGAATCAGTCCTCGCAGGCTGGGTTTTGGACATGTCAGAGTGAATTTTCTGTAGTGTGGGGGCGGACGCGCGCGCTCGCACGGGGGAAACATTGCACTGCGCCACTGTCAAGCGCATCAAAATGACCCAATATAGGGTAAATTATTGCATAGTCTACCAATACTTACCCCCACTTCCTTCATACATGAGTCCACTTTGGCGTAGCCATGAACGTACGTTCAGTACTGCCCCTGATGATGACGGCGCTGATGCTCTTCAGCATATCAGCGATGATGGTTGATGCGCCCGAGACTGAGAACGAAGAGACAGAGAATGCCCTACAGATGGAGGATGTAGTGTACCGAGCCAGCGACCCCGGTCACACAGTGTTCACCCAGTACATCACCTCTGACAACTGTGGTTTCTGCTACCAATATGGCAGCCCGGCTCACAAGAAACTGAAGAATGACTGGCCTGACACCTACGTGTACATCTCGTATCACAGTCAATCATACGGCAACACAGCAGATGCTGAGGCGGGGAACATCAACCCGATTCTTGGTGTCAGCCACCTTGAGGAGACCGGCGGAGCGCCGAAGTCCTCCTTTGGTGACGTGTCCCCACCACAGGCGACTGGATGCGGTACGAACACATGCTGGGACTCCTACTTCAGTTCAGGAGGAAGCATGTCCAGTTCGATTGCCGATTACGAGATATCCGTTGGTCAAGGGGACAACGGTGACGGCACAACCACGATCACCGTCAACGCCGGCTATATTGGCAGTGGTAGCGCACCACTCAACAGTTACACACTCTATGCCGCAGTGACGGAGGAGGTATGCAATTCCCACGTCTACTCTGATGGTTCCAAGGGTGGCCACTGCTGGGAGGCGTGGTTGCTGAACAACGGCGCCTATGCCAGTAACAGTGGTAACGTCGGTGGCGGCACCGGATTCGAGACCGTCTCACTTTCCAGTGGTTCTGCCAGCGCCAGTTGGACTGTGCCGAATAATCTGGTCAGCGGAGGAGCGACCAACATGCACACCGTTGCAGCGCTCTACAGCGGCTGGAGTACCAGCAGCGGCGACGAGAGTGTGTTCGCAGCTGGTGACAGCGACATGAATCCGATGGACCTCGGCATGGAGCAGTTCACCGTTACGAATCGAGACCACAACTCCAACGGCTTCGTCCCCGGCGACGTGCTTACTCTAGAGGCGACCGTCGGGAACATCGGCACCGAGGACTACAGTGCCGGCGGCGAAATCGCCTTCTACCATGTTACTGGAATGAACAGTGAGACGCAGATTGGTCAGACTGTCTCGCTACCAACCTACTTCTTGCAAGGTGCGACTCAGTCAATCAGTGAAGAGTTCGACACCAGCAGTATCACCGCGGTCTCAAGCGGCAGCAGCACATTCCGTGCTAAACTGATTGGCACCAGCGGCGAGCGCAGCACGATGAACAACTTCGACACGCTCTACATGCCGCATGACGTCGCACCCGATGTCCTGAGCCAACC
>CAXEUS010000253.1:0-4073 GCA_963999385.1 uncultured Candidatus Poseidoniales archaeon
CTGCCCACGCGGAATATTTCGAAGTCGTGTAATTGAAACTGCCATTTTCCACCATCCAGGAGATGTTGCCTGCACGACTCGGAATGACCGAGTTGCCGCGCTGGTCCCACACGCTCCAATCGTAGTGGCATTCCTCACCGGCGGCCACGACTTGGCAGCCATCGATGGTCAGGTAGTCTGGAACGCCCTCAGTGACTGTGATTGCGATGTTCACGGTCTGACTTCCCCAACTGGCGTTAATCCACTGCACACCCTCGTTCCAAGGTACGAAGGTGAGATTGCTCACAGGGGTGGTCATCGACGTCCCAGGTAGCAGCGTACCGTTGGTCACAGTCCAAGTGATGGTCTCGCCACTGACAGAGTTACCAAACTGGTCAATCACATCGATTGAGAATAAAGCTGATTCGTCCGCCGAAATGGTGGTGGTCAGCGGCCCTCCAACAAGCAGGATTGGGATTCCAGGAAGCACGGTGATGTTGTGTTGGGCAGTGACTCGTCCGAAGCGGGCGGTGATGGTGACA
This sequence comes from uncultured Candidatus Poseidoniales archaeon, assembly GCA_963999385.1. Classification (GTDB taxonomy): domain Archaea; phylum Thermoplasmatota; class Poseidoniia; order Poseidoniales; family Thalassarchaeaceae; genus JAKUTA01. The sequence continues at coordinate 522 of CAXEUS010000253.1, forward strand.
AGGCCCGCGTTATGCGGTGTGAACAGTCCAGAGGATGACATCGTGCCATCTGAAGCTGACCAATCTATGGAACCGGACAGCGGGTTACCATTGACGTCTGATAGAGCAGCACTCAACTGTACGGTGTTGTCGGCCGTTGTCTGGGTCGCTCCGCTAATCTGAACATCGAACACACTGGTGTAGTTCAGCATCAAGATTGGTCGATGGCTCATTGAACCGAAGTCCCGGGGTGATTCGCTGTGATTGAACACAGCCCAACCCTGCGGTGTTGGCCCACCCATCTGATCTGGAATACCAACAAACACGATGGATAAGGTACCGTTGACTGCGGCTCCAAGAGCTCCACTCACATCGAAATTGACGTAGCCACCAGTATTCATTGTGTTGAGGCGCACCGTGTCCAGCGCGATGAGACCGCGGTCTGCTCCGTCTGCGCCGCTCACATTCCAGAGGTGGCCCAGAGCAGCCTGCTGCCATGTTGCCTGATTCTCGTCCAACCACGGATTGAGCAGAGCGTAGGCGTAGATGTCCACGTACGCGGAGCTCGGAGTCTCAAGTTCATCCAGCCACAGGGATAATTCAGCAGAATGCACGCGGGTGGAGGAAGGCAATGGCAACTGCGCCAAGTCAACCTTCAGCAATCCGTTGCACTCACTTTGGCTGGTGACCGGGGCTCCGTCACATCCTACGCCAACGCGCATCTCGTCTGAACCGTACGCCATCTGCGTGTAGAAACCGCTGATGTGCGTGTCATGCATCTGTGGATGATTGAAGACGTCCGCGTCTGCTCCTTCCTGATAGCGCGCCTCCCAGGTGTTAGTTCCAATCGACGCTGTGTGTGGGTCACCTATGCCAAACGACCACGAAGAACTCGTCGGACTCAGGATGCTGCCGTTGATAGCCTGAACACTCCAACTGTACATCTCTCCGGCGGCAAGGTCGAATCCGGGGGTGTAGTTTCCTTGGCCAAAGGTTCCCTGAACCGTAGAGTTCCAAGAATTGAACTGTAGCGTGGATGAGGAGTTGCTGATGCGCACGATGTAACCAGTCGTATTCGCGTCATACTGCCAAACAAGCATCGGTCGAGTAGGAGATTCGAGGAGATAGCCGTTGTTCGTGTAGAGAATCTGCTGATCTAACGGAGATATGAGAACTGGAGTCGATGGTGGCTGGGTGCCGTTCACGTTGTCCACGTATTCGATATTGAGAGTTGGCCGCAGAGCCGAACTGGATGACTCACCAGAAGCAAACTGCAGAACGCCTGACCAATTACTCTTCACCGCGAGACTCAGTACGCCGTTGTATCCCACGCTGTTCAGCAAACTAGCCACATCCCATTCGTACCACGCACCTAGTCCCATTGCAGGATGCGTGCTACTTGCGGCGGAGTTCTGGTTGCAATTATTGGCGATTGAGTAGGAGTTCCAAGTATCGGTTTCATTGAATGGCGAGCAACCGTGAACGCTCACGGAGTGAACCCCAGTACCGGAGTAACCCACGCGGTATAGCGACAATTTCGCCGAGGTGGCGAGCATGTTGGGTGGGAATGGAATCTCAGACATATCGAATTGGATGAGACCGACGGCTGCGGCACCGGCCTGATTAGGGCTAGAGCCTACCACAATTGTCGTGCTGGTTGCCTGACTGACATTTCGCCATCCTCCACTGGCGGAATTCAACCAGGTGTCGGGTACGGTCGGCAGCACACCGCTCTGCTCGAACACGGAGCCACGGCTCAATTGAACTGAATGATTGCCAAGACCATCATCGGTTCCCTGATCTGTGGGAACCCTGAACGATCCTGCATCGGTCCAGTTGCCCACGCTGCCACTGATGATTGGCCTCACGCGCCAATAATTCCACTGGTCCCCCCAGACAACCCCTGAGGGAGAGGTGTAGCATAGATTCTGTAGGTTGAAGCTACCGTTGTAGGTTGAGGAGTCGCTCGAATCATACAGCCAAGTGCTGCCCGCGGCGTAACGAGAGGTCAGTGACGCCTGCACCTGCCACGTTGTGACGTTCGACGGATTCGGGTGTATCCAGCACCTGCTGATTGGGTCGAGACCGGTCGGCCGCGGCTGGTTTGGCTCCCACAGAGTCGAACCGGGAGTGGGCAGTGTTGACACGACATCTGCCGGTAGCCATTGTGTACCGATTCGATGGGTGATGTTGAGCGCCGGACGATTAGCGACGTTCGATGCCTCAGATGAATGGAATTGCTTGAACTGACTCGTTCCAACAGGTCCTTCGAACAGCAGGTTGAGTGTGTCGTCCCCGCGCATGCGCGCCGCCTGCATCATCTGGGTGACATTCCAAGCATATACGCCGCTCGTGGTCACAGTCGTGGACGACTCGGTTCCTCCGCTGTCGTTAGGTCCTTGTGCGCCAGGTGTTTGCCACGGGATGTTTACTCCGTACACGCCTCGCCTGTTCCAATTCACATAATCCTCAGCGAATGGCACCAGCAGCGGAGACACTGAGACATTCATCGCTGAGGAAGATAATCCGCAATTGGACGAGCAGGTCAACCTAATCTCAGCGTCAACCACCTGCCACGGCTCGGGGACAGGTAAACTCGAGATGTTCATCATGAGCACGGTGACAGTGCGGTAGTTCGTATTGGTACTACCGATGCTGCGCCCAATAGTGAGTGTTGTTTGTGCTCCACCCATTGATGTTGGGCTGAACGAATCCAACGTCGCATCGCCCGTAACTGCAGGGAGCGACAAACGTGACACTGCAGCCCCCTCCTGCACGTGTAACGTGGCATCGGTCGAGTTGAGTGCACTGCCAATCTGCTTTGGCGTGTCGAAGGTGTAGTGTGCGCTGCGCGGACCGAGCATGTCATCCTTGATCGGTTGTACGAACCACTTGTCCACCGAGTCCTCAGAACGGGGCGTGGGGAGTGTGAACGAGAGGTTGGCAAGGTCAAATCCGGAGTCATAGCGTGAATCGAAGATGTCCCAACCTTCACGGAGACCAAATTGACTCACTGGATCTTGGTAGAAATACACCCGCCAATCAGAGATGTTTGCGCTGTCTGGATGAGTCCAGTTGAGAGTAGGAGTCGTGTCACTTCCGAGTGCGTGACCGCTAACATCCCACAGGATACTTCCGTTCGCTGGATTCACGGGAGTTGCAGCCGCCCCGGGAGGAGTGCCTGAACCGTTGCGCAACCATATGGTGAGGAAAGGACGCCTGTCCGTCCAAGTGGTATCAGAGGAGTAGAACACTGTCTCGGCCGGCAGAAAACCACCGAACAGTGTCACATTGAGGCGATCGCTTCCATTAGCAACCGCGAGGTGGGCTATCTCCGTCACGTTGAGAGTGAACCAACTGGATGTGGACGGTTCGCCAACATCGACTAACTCACCGGCATCGTTGCTACCTAGCCCCGCTACCCCACTCCAATTCAACGAGCCATTCGACGTGGTGCCATTCGCAGCAGCTGTCCACTCGCGCAGTGTTGGGTGCGCAGAGACGCGCGGCGAGAGACCGGTGGTCGTCGTGTTCACGGTGAGCGCCCATAGACTCAACTCTGCCTTCACGATA
>CAXEUS010000254.1:0-11447 GCA_963999385.1 uncultured Candidatus Poseidoniales archaeon
ACCGGCCAACGAACCTGACGAGTGCCCCAACGTATCGGGTAACTCGACCGAGGATCGCTTCGGCTGCCCTGACACTGACGGCGATGGTTGGTCCGACCTCAACGACGACTACCCTAACGACGGCCTGCAATGGGCCGACAGCGATGGGGATGGATATCCGGACAACACCGAGGATACCAGAGACCCCAATCCATACGGTGGAGTTGACCGTCTCCCGAACAATCCAACGCAATGGGACGACAGTGACGGAGATGGTTACGGTGACAACTTCGCCAACGCATCCTGGGTGGGTATCCGACCTACCGATTGGCCCGGAATCCTAATCTCGATGAACGTTATTGAACTCGGAGATGTCGACGTCTTCCCAATCGACCCCGACCAGTGGAATGACACTGATGGAGACTGGGTTGGTGACGAACCATTCACTACCCGCTCCGACGGTTGTGTTGACAGGTGGGGTGATTCAGTCTGGGATCGGCTCGGCTGTCCCGATGAAGACAATGATGGATGGTCGGACCCAGATGCAAACTGGGATGTCTGCTTGAATGGTAATGGAGACGGTGACTGGAAACCACTTGACCCGACCCAGTGGTGTGATACGGATGGGGATGGATATGGCGACAACAGTTCAGGAACCAATGGAGATGCCTGTCCAGGCGCGGCCGGAAACTCGACAGTAGACAGAACGGGATGCAAGGACAGCGATGGGGATGGATGGTCGGATGCCTCCGACATGTTCCGAAACGACCCCACTCAATGGTCGGACCGAGATGGTGACAGAATAGACGTCTTCAATCTGATATCGTCATGCGGTGACAACCCCCATGGCAACAATCCTGACCTGTTCCCTGATGATCCGACTCAGTGTACCGACCGAGACGGAGATGGATATGGTGACTACGGCAGCGGACCAAACGGTGACTGGTTCCCAGATGACCCTACCCAGTGGTTCGACACTGATCGTGACGGCTTTGGAGACAATCCAGCAGGTAATGATGCTGATCTATGTCCTGAAATATATGGCACGATGGACACTGACACCAACCGCGGTTGCCCCGATACAGACCAGGACGGGGTTGCCGACAACATCGATGCATTCCCAGACGACCCGTTCAAGACAGTTGATCGTGACGGAGATGGATTCGCGGACGATGCCTTGGCTCCAGAGCGAGATGATTGTCCGGATGAATGGGGGAACAGTACCCAAGGCAGTTGGTACGGATGTCCTGATTCAGACGGTGACGGTTGGGCGGACAGCCAAGATGATTTCCGAACCGACCAGACTCAATGGAAGGACTCCGATTCCGACGGATACGGAGACAACTGGGGTAACTCCTCTTGGAACGGTACTCGCAGCACAGATTGGCCGGGAGAGTTCCGAGAAGATGCGCTGATGCCGGATGCCTTCCCGCTTGATGACAGCCAGTGGAACGACACCGATGGAGATGGATTTGGTGACAATCCTAACGGGACCAACCCAGATGCTTTCCCATTCGCCAACAGCCAGTGGAAGGACAGCGACGGTGACGGTTACGGTGACAATACAACACGAGACGCGTTCGAGCCGGATGACTGCCGGGCCAAGTTCGGCACCTCATGGCGCGACCGCCACGGTTGCGAGGACAGTGACGGAGACGGCACGAGCGACCTTGGTGACGTCTGTAAGTGGGACCCGAATGTATGGGACCCCCCTGCAGAGTGCGAGATAGATGAACCTCCGAGTGGAATCGATAGTGAAGGAGAAAGTAGGAGTGTGATGGAGATTGCGCAAATAGCTGGCGGGATAATTATTGGAGTACTTCTGCTTGCTATACTTGTGGCAATGGTATCACGCCAAGCGGCCAAGCGTAGTGGTCAACTCATGCGTCAGAATGTCGAACTCCACGAGAAACTCTTCGATGAGGAAGAGAAGCGCCGCGACCAGTGGATTGAACATTATGTATCCACAGGGGATTTGGAGAAGGCCAGAGAGCTTGGCTGGGAAGAAAAGGCGCAGTGGCAAATCCATGAGGAAGAGAAGGTCGCTGCTGAGGAAGAGAAGATTGAATCTCTACCAGAAGCGCTGGATATCGATGACCTGCTGGACGACTGACACCCGCAGGCCACCAATGGCAAGGCATATCCGTAACTGATGCGAGAGGGTGTCCGTTCGAGATGAGTACTGCCGGCGACCCTTTCGACGAATATCCCTCAGCGGCCACCACAGCCGGTCGGCTGCACACTCTGCTCAATTCGATGCGCTCAGCGGTGCTAGAGGTCAATGAGGAAGGGGCTTTGCTCTACGTCAACCCGTTCGCGCGTGAAATCATGCCTGAACTGCCGCAGACTCCAGCCCCACCGGGATGGGAAAGGGAATTCGGAACCATCCACACCTTGCGCGACTCGCACGGTGCACCAATCGATCCGCTGGAGGGTCCACTCGGTGCCGCGCTCAGCACGGGAGTTCCACAACACGATTGGCATTTCAGCATCGACCTGCCGAGCGGGCGAGAACTGCATTTGCTCGGTAGCGCCGCGCCGCTGCTGGGTGAGAATGGCGAGGTGTCAGGGGCGATTGCATCATATCAGGACGTTACCGAGTTGATTGAACTACAGGATGCACTGCAGGACCAACTGGATGAGACAAGGACCGCTCATCAAGAGATACACCTGGCTCACGGTGAACTGTCACGTGCTCACAACCTGCAGGCTGGCTTCATCGCCAACTTCAGCCATGACCTGCGCACACCGCTCTCAGGAGTTCTGGGTTTCTCAGATTTGTTAGGTGTCTCGCCTAAACTCGAAGGCGCTGAGGACGAACACGAGTACCTACGCGAAGTCGTCGAAGCAGGCGACACCCTGCGTATGATGATCGATTCGGTCATCAGTTACTCCCACGTGATTGCTGGAACTGTGCGCATCCATGCTGAATGGCATGAACTGATGCCGCTGCTCAAGCAAATCACAGAGCCGTCAAGGCGCGTCTGTGAACGCAAGGGCCTCACATTCGAGTTGGAATTGGCTGAGGGAATGACAAGGATGCGAGTCGACGAGATGCGACTGAATGAGGTGCTTGAACAGTTACTTGACAACGCAACCAAGTTCACCAATCACGGTACCATCTCACTCACGGTCGCACGTGATGGCGAAGAAATGGCGTTCAAGGTGTCAGATACAGGACCAGGTGTCTCTCCTGAGGCTGAACTTCGTCTGTTTGAGCCATACTCGAAGACACTGCTGCAGGACGGACAACTGCGCAGGGGTGTTGGACTCGGTCTGACGCTCTCCAAGGCGCTGGCAGAGTTGATGCGCGGCAGAATCGACTACGAATCCACACTCGGCGAGGGGACCACATTCACCTTGCGCCTACCAATCGACTTCGTGCTACCAGATGGTGGCGACAAATGGGACCTCTGAATCCCATGAAGGACATTTCGCGCTACTCAGTCGTCGAACCTCAGGAAAGACAGTTCGTCGAACTCCTCCAACTCCGTCGCGTTGAGAGCGTAATTGTGAGCCAAGGCTTGGTCGAGAGTGACCCAGTCGGGTGTCGTACCGTCAATCCATTCGTAGCGATGTCCCGGAATCAGTCGCCAGTCTGGAGGTAAAGTCTCGAGCAGGCTGCGGGCATGGCTGATGCTGCGCCATTGAGCAACTGAATCACCCCCCGGCAGATCGACACGACCAGATGATGCTGTGAACAACAGATCACCGGCATGGTAGATTCCGTGACCGTGTAAGGTGACATGCCCAGGGGCGTGGCCTGGCGAATGAGTGACAGTGAGTTCTATTCCCCCTGAAGACCACTCGACCGATGTGTGCGGTTCGTGGCTCCACGAATGGGTGAAATCGATCTTCTTGAACACCACGAACCCAAGGAGGCTGGGAGAGACCGATTCCTCATGGCCCCACACCTCTAGTTCGGGCACTGTTTTCACTAATCTATTCACTCCAGCAGTATGGTCTCGGTGAGTGTGCGTCAGCAATATGTGGGTGGGGGTCAAACCTTCAGTAGCCAACTCAGCGAGCCATCCTTTCGCATCGTATGGGTCGACTAACGCTACCGTTCCAGTACCACGATTGATGAATGCACTGTTCATGTTCAGCATGGAGCCCATCTGCGTCACCCAGACCTCGACACCATCGTCGGATGTCTCCCTGTGGAACTCGCCTCTAGCCAACATCACAGTTCGTACAATTGGCCATTCCGCATAGAAATGACGGCTGTTTACTCTGAAGGGCGGGTCTTAAGTGCAAGCCCTCACCCTTCGCCTCCCATGGGGAGGCGGAGCGCCGGCGCACACGTGGGCTCGCGAGTGCTGCTGTTCGCGGTCGTGCTCGCACTGCTCGTAACGCCGCTGACATCTGTCTCCAGTGCATCCGACGGCGATGACTTGGCCCTAGCTGTCACTATCTCTGATGCAACGGAGAATGGCGTTTGGTACTCCGATTCACAGCCGCTGGAGATTAGTTTCGCCATTCTCAATGACGGCGATTCCAGCCTCACAGTGGAATACAATCCCTCTTGCCCGGGCCAGATGACTGTACTGACCGGTGAACCGCTTACCGAATTCGTCGCACTCGACGAATTGAGGACCTGCCTAGACCAGTTGCGGGCAATCGACCTGCTAGCCCACCAGACACGGCAGTTGGATTCAATATCCTGGGACTGGACTGATGGTCAAGGAGAGGTCGTTCCCTCTGGCCCTGTAACTCTTAGATTCGAGTTTGACAATGCATCGATGCAGGAGTTCGTACTCCAGTTCCAGCGCCAGTCGATATCCCAATCGGGGTTGACCTTGGACATCTCCGCCGCACTGCCGCCGGGCGATGACCGCACGATGTTCCAGCCTAGTGACACGCTGTGGGTTCACGCAGGGCTGTCCAATTCTGGAGAGCAGTCAGTCAGCGTGCCTATGGACGTCGGCTGCCGGATGCAGGTCTCGATATCCAGCGCAACTGACGAGTCCCAGACGCGGCTGACTGACATCGGCTGCGGATCAGACAAGACGCTGAATCCAGGCGATTCGATGTCACTCGGATGGTGGAGTTGGGACTTCACCGTTCAAGGCAACGAAATCGCTCACGGTGAATGGACGCTCGACTTCTCGCTGACAGGACTTGCTGATAGCACTACATCACACCGGATTATGTTCGAGGCAGGTGAAATCCCGAGTTCTGATATTCCATTCGCTCTCACACTGTCAATGAGTGGTGATGAGAACAGCGACGGTGTACTGACTGATGGCGACCTACTCACCATCAGTGCCAACATAGAGAACACCGGCCAATCGATTGCTGAGGTGGAGTTCAGTGACTCCTGTCAGGCATTGATGCATGTCATATCCAGCGATGGAGTGATTGTGATGGATGAGCACTCACTGTTAGACTGTGAGACGGAGCTCATCGAGGAGAAACTCGAACCATCCGAAGTTCTCAATGTGATGCTGCGTGATTGGGCCATGGTCGATAACACCGGCTGTGAGATTGAAGATGGGCTGCATCTGCTGGTGGTTGAAGTCCCTGAATATGGACTAGTAGACTCCTGGTCATTCGAGTATGTGGGAGACAGCAGTGGCGCCGCTTGTCGTGCGGCTAACCAAGATCTGAGCACGGTTTGGTTCACTGTAGAGGAACTATCCGTATCCGACGCGGGAACTATGCAAGAGGGGGTATGGTTCGAACTCAGGCTAATCAGCTCCGAGCCTCTGGACATATTCTGGCCACAGGCGTGCCAGATTGACCTCGCAATGCAGCGAAATGGAGATTCGGTGCCGCACCGAACCTGGTCGGAGGCTTGTGATGAACCCGGAGGTTCACTGCAGACGATTGAAGGAGAAAACGCCCTCTATTGGGGTCCATTCTTCATCGACTTCGCCGGCACCGATGGAAATCCGCTCAGTGATGGGATATGGGTGGTAACTGCAACAATGACCGGGACGCCTTCCTTGACGGCACAGTTGGCGCACACGTGGAACTCCGCCAGAATAATCGAAGAAGCGAACTCGACGAGTGCATCAGAGTCCACGGAAGAGGATGGCCAAGGTATCGCCGACTCAAACAATGGTGTTGATTCAGGAACAATCCTCGAAGGTGACTGGAATTACATCACAACAGATGCAGGTGGTTGCTGGTTGCTGGTTGACCTTGAGGGGAACGAATACCCATTGATTGGAGACAATACCGGCGCCGACTGGCAGCCACAACCGCTGTTGCAGGGAGCATACTGGGTTCACATGAGCGAGCAAGGCACGACGGCTTGTGCGTCTTGGATGCCGGGCATCATCATCGATGAGGTTCTCAATGAGCGCATCGTCAATCCAGAAGCAGCGGCTGTGGAGGACGAGGTTGCTGGAGAGGCTGAAGCAAGTGGCTCCGTGATTGATACACCGGCGCTCATCTCTGTAATCGCATCTACCGGATTCATCGGCCTAGCAATGCTCACCATTGCCAAGGTGGAATGGATTCGAATGCCGGCGAGCCGCTGGGGACTGATTCTACTTGGACTAGTCAAGAAGCGTGACACCGGCGGAGAATACCAACGCGGTCGCATCGTGACGTACGTGGAGCTACATTCGGGAATCCACTTCCGCGCTCTGCTCTCGTCGTTGAACATGTCGAACGGACAACTGGCGCACCATCTCAACGTACTCGAATCCGAAGAGCGTATCTGGAAGCGAAGGGATGGGCGTAAGGTACGCTACTACTCAGCGATGCTTTCCCGAGACACACCGGAGGAGGATTTGCCTGTTCCAGTGCTGCAACCGGACCCTAACAGCCTGCAGGGCAAGATTCTCGAGATACTCGACATCCATGAGAACGAGATTCTCAACCTGTCACAGAAGGAGTTGGCAGGCAAATTAGAGACCAGCCAGCAACTGATGTCCTACCACCTCAAGGCACTCGAGCAGTGGGGGCTGGTAGTGAAGGAGAAGGTGGCTCTGCGCTATCGGTACCGTCTAACAGATCGAGCCATCCTGCTCATCAACAACCACGATTTGTCAATCCCCGACGAGTGACATAACATTCCATTCTCAGCCGCTCGGTTGAAAACAGGGTTGTGATTAGCCCCGCTCAGTACGTCACGGACGCACGCACGCACATGCACGCGAGGGAGAGCCATGGACGAGGAATACCGACCAACAGAAATCGAGCCGAAGTGGCAGCAGGCGTGGGCTGACTCAGGCGTGTTCGAATCAGATGTGGATGAAGGGCGTCCGAAGTTCTACTGTCTGGAGATGTATCCCTATCCTTCTGGTGCCATGCACATGGGTCATGTGCGTAACTACAGCATCGGGGACATGGTTGCCCGTTACAAGCGCGCACAGGGATTCAACGTCATCTATCCTATGGGATTCGATTCGTTCGGTATGCCGGCAGAGAACGCGGCGATAGCAGAAGGTGGGCATCCGCGGGATATCACCGAGCGTAACATGGCAAAGATCACCGCTCAGATCAAGCGTATCGGCTTCTCTTACGATTGGCGCAGGCTACTGATGAGCCACGACCCTGGTTACTATCGCTGGAACCAGTGGTTCTTCCTCAAGTTCCTCGAGAAAGGGCTGGCCTATCGTGCCCTCGCACCCGTCAACTGGTGCGATGACTGCAACACGGTGCTCGCCAACGAACAGTCGAGGGGAGGGCGTTGCTGGCGCTGCTCTTCGCTGGTGACAGTCAAGGACATGGTGCAGTGGTTTCTGAAGATTACTGATTACTCCGACGAGTTGCTCGATGGGCTTGAGCGGGTGGACTATCCGGAGAACGTGCGACTGCTACAGCAGGACTGGCTCGGACGCTCTGAAGGGGCTCTCATCCGCTTCCCTGTCATCGATTCAGATGAGGTCATCGAGACGTTCACGACACGGCCGGATACCATCTTCGGCGTGACCTTCGTGACCATCGCACCAGAAAACCCGCTAGCAGAGCGGCTGGTGGCCGGGACGGAACATGAGGACGCTTGGCGTGAGTTACGCGCTGGGGTGCTCGGGATGTCCGACATGGAGCGGGGCATGCTACGTGACAAGAAGGGAGTGTTTCTCGGCAAGTACGCTACCAATCCACTGAACGGTGAGGAGATTCCAATCTACGCTGGTAACTTCGTCATCGCCACCTATGGAACCGGCTCGGTGATGGCTGTTCCTGGTCACGACCAGCGAGACTACGATTTCGCCGATGAGTACGGCATCCCAATCCGCCAAGTGCTGGTTGAGAACGATGGAGACGCCCTCGCTGACAAACTGACGTGTGCTTTCGAGGGCTACGGACCGATGGTCAACTCAAGCCGAGACGGCTTCGACGGACTGGCCGGCAAGGATGCCATCAGAGCCGTGATTGGTGAACTAGAGAAGGAGGGGGCCGGCCAAGGAACAGTCGAGTGGAAGCTACGTGATTGGGGGATTAGCAGACAGCGCTACTGGGGCACACCGATTCCCATCATTCACTGTGAGAAGTGCGGTGAGGTGCCAGTGCCCGAGGGGGACCTGCCCGTGCAACTGCCCGACGACGTAGATTTCACCGGTGAAGGAAACCCGTTAGAGACCTCACCGACGTTCTCGAATGTTGATTGCCCATCCTGTGGTGCACCCGCACGCCGAGAGACTGACACAATGGACACATTCGTCGATTCTTCGTGGTATTTCATACGCTACGCGGACTCGGGCAATTCAGGGTCCTGCTTTGACGCGGACAGGGCTGACTACTGGATGAATGTCGACTTCTACTGTGGAGGTATAGAGCACGCCCAGATGCATCTCATCTACGCCCGTTTCTGGACCAAGGCCATCAGAGACCTGGGCCTACATTCGCACGACGAACCGTTCCAGAAACTACTCTGTCAAGGGATGGTCAATGCTCCTACTCCTTTCTGCGAAGCGTGTAACACCACCCTGCACGTCGAGTATCGTGAGGCCGGGGTCTGCCCACATTGCAGTGGACCGCTGACCGAGCGCTCCGCCAAGATGTCGAAATCGGAAGGCAACACGGTCAATCCAACACCGATGATCGAGAAGTACGGTGCTGATACCGTTCGTCTGTTCATGCTGTTCGCTGCCAATCCGACCGCTGGTATGGACTGGTCTGATACCGCCGTCGAGGCTAACTTTCGGCAACTGAACACAATCTGGTCGTTGGCCGCACAGGTCGCTGAATGGGATGACCGAGAATCACCTGTCGACAACTGGTTCTCCGCACGCTTCCGCCAGCGGCAGCGAGAGTGGGTTGCCGCAATGGAAGCAATCGACCTGCGCGGAGCGGTACGCATCAGTCACTACGAGTTCAATTCTGACCTGCAGTGGTACAGGCGTCGCGGTGGCAGTAACAAGGCGCTGGTGACCGGAATGCTGCGTGAACTTGCGCCGATGCTGCATCCAGCCACCCCACACATGGCAGAAGAGCTGTGGGCAGCGACTGGTGGCGAAGGCATGCTCTCTTCACATCAGTTCGGAGATATGGGTGCAGAACAGGAAGGTGATGCATCCGAACTTACTTCGGAACAGTATCTACGAAGCCTGCTTGAACAGGCACGTCAGATGAGAGAACTGGCTGCCCGTCACCTTGAGGGTGAGCCGAGTGAGATAATCATCCAGTGCGCAGAGGGATGGAAAGGTGAACTCTGCCGTATGGGCATGGATTTGCAGGAAGAAGGCTTCGAGATGAAGTCGGCTCTCAAGGTCATCATGACTCGCGAATTCGCTCACGATTCGGACACTCGCAAGCAAATTCCTGGTGTATGGAAGCGTGTCCTGAAACAACTGTTCAAGTGGTCGCCCGACGATAAGGGGATACTGCGCGCCGGAATAGACGAAGTGGAGACCATCACAACAGCAGCGGAGTTCATCGCTGCTGAACTCTCAGTGGATTCAGTACGGGTGTGGGTCGCCGGCGAGGGTGATGATATCGGTGGAAAGGCGCGCTTCGCCTTCCCGCTTGAACCGGGTATCGCCTATCAGTGACGGCGGGAATACGATGAGTGAATCTGGACCAGTCGTGCTGTTCGACGAAGAATGCTCGATGTGCAGCCGCGGGGCTGCGTGGATCAGGGAGCGCGATAGTGACACGCAATTCACGCTCACCGGTCAGGAGTCAGAGCTAGGTGAGAGCCTGTTAGCCGCTCGGCCTGAGAAATTAAAGCATCAGGATTCGATATTTCTGCTTGACAAGCATGGACGTTGGCACTCACGCTCTGGTGCAATCGCTCGCATACTGCTCGGACTTCCGAATGTATGGCCCGCATTGGGCGCGCTTCTCTGGCTAGTACCATTTCCATTACGTGACCTAGGTTACATCGTCGTTGCCCGCCATCGTCATCGGCATCGCTGACAGGGCCGGGTTCAAAAGGGGGCAGCGGGTCGGCCGTACTAAGTGAGTCAGAACGACAAGGACAACGACAATCGCACTCGTCAACGCAAGAACAGGAACAGAAGAGGAGGCAGGCGCAGGGGGAAGCGGCAGAAGCCGCCGCAACCTAAGCCGGCCGAATCTGGTCATGCGGATCAGGCTGAGTCTCGAAAGAGTGAGCGAAAGAAGTCACAGAAACCGAATGGGGGGGGCTCCCAGCGTAGCGGTTCGAGAAAATCCGGTAAGGGTGGACGCGGTAAGCGAAACCCGAGAGACAAGCGGGCGAAGTTGAGTCGCCCCGCTAGGAAGGTTGACGATTTGAGCGCGAACGAACGAGCGCGTACACGCTACGAAGTCAGTCCTCGATTGATGGGTTTGCCGAAGACAATCGACCCACCGCCCCGAAAGATCTCGATTACCTGGAAAAACAGTCCAGTTGAGCAGAAGGTGGAGCGGAAAGTGAGCGAACTTGTCGTCTTCCCGGGTGAATTTGGATGGCTATCCGACGAGCAGGTCGACGAACTGGCACAACGCATCGAACAGCACGACATCGGCCTTGACCAGTGTCTGTCACTGCGCAGTGCACTGATGCAGGAGCGAGCTGTGTACAGCCACAGGGAGATGATGGGGCGCTCCAACATGCTGCGGCTACGCTACGAAAACGGAGAAGGGGTGTTGTCACTGTCACGCCGGTTCCAGTATCCCCCGGTAGGACTGTTTAGAGCGATTCTCACCTCGCGTGGTTGGTCCAAGGTACGGATTCGCGATTCACTGCGAGACCCAGTGAAGCGGCTGAGTCAGCGCGACTGCGCGGAGTTCAAGGAGGCTGAGGAGCACGACCGTGTGACCAACGTAGACCAAGCGGAAACCCATGTACGAGCGGACACCTTCGAGGATATCCTGTGTGATTATTTCGAAAGTGAGGGTGTGCGCTTCCGCAGACAAGAGGAGTTGCTTGAAGAACAGAAGAAGGAGCATGGACGACCAATCAACACACCAGATCTGCTGATGATCGACCTCGTGGAGATAAACGGCGTACCGATTTCTTGGATAGATGCCAAGCACTTCTACGGTGCCAACCTCTCATTCCCAAAGAAGAAGACGAAGAAACAGGTAGGACGCTACGTCGACGA